>NZ_JBFUBK010000137.1:0-14405 GCF_056405815.1 Pseudomonas sp. P1_F1_2
ACACATTCTGTCTGAAAGGGCAGGGTGGCCGAATCGCGAGTGCTGCGCACTCGAACGCAGCCTGCGGCAGCTGCTACAGGGACGGATCTGGCCTCGGATTTACGGGGTTCGGCGGTAAGTGATTGTTATGTCGGCAAAAAACTTTGAAATATTTTAAAAATAAGTTTGACAGCTTTTCGATCCGCCATTAAGATTCGCCCCGTCCTCAGCGATGAGGGGCTATAGCTCAGCTGGGAGAGCGCTTGCATGGCATGCAAGAGGTCGACGGTTCGATCCCGTCTAGCTCCACCAATTTACACTTCAAGGTCTGGCCACACCGGCCTTGAAGCGATCAACACTCAGCGTTGATCTGTTGTATAGAAGGGTTTGCGTCCCCTTCGTCTAGTGGCCTAGGACACCGCCCTTTCACGGCGGTAACAGGGGTTCGAGTCCCCTAGGGGACGCCAGTTTTACAGAAGCAGTGTCGCAAGATGCTGCTCCGCCGCCAGGCGATAAATCGGGGCTATAGCTCAGCTGGGAGAGCGCTTGCATGGCATGCAAGAGGTCAACGGTTCGATCCCGTTTAGCTCCACCAATTTTACAGTTCAAGGTCTGGCCACGCAGACTTTGAATCGATCAGCTCTCAGCACTGATCAGTTGTATAGAAGGTTTTGCGTCCCCTTCGTCTAGTGGCCTAGGACACCGCCCTTTCACGGCGGTAACAGGGGTTCGAGTCCCCTAGGGGACGCCACGATTACCCGCTCTGCGGGATTTTATAAGGGTCATTCAATTATTGAATGGCCCTTTTGTTTGTCTGGCGTTTGGCCAAATCCCCCTAATTCTTTCAAACTGTTCTTCAGACCAGCGGTCACATCCACGACTTGCGTAAAATTATTATGAGAATAATATTCTAGTCGTAATATTCGGAGGCAACGATGAACGATAAAAAAGCACAAACCCGCGAACGCATCCTCAAGGCTGCCAGTGCAGCGCTGATCCAGCGCGGCCCGGCAGAGCCGAGCGTGGGCGAAGTCATGGGCGCAGCCGGCCTGACCGTCGGCGGCTTCTACGCCCACTTCGAAAGCAAGGACGCCATGATGCTGGAGGCCTTCAAGCAATTGCTGGGTCACCGTCGTGACCTGATTGCTGACATGGACGCCCAGTTGACTGGCGAAGAGCGTCGCGCGTTGGTGGCGGCTTTTTACCTGTCACGCAAACACCGTGATTCCTCCGAGTCGGCGTGCCCGATTCCGGCCTCTGTCGGTGAACTGGGGCGGCTGCCGGACGCGTTTCGTGTCGCACTCAATGAGCATGTGGAAATGATGGTCGCGCAGTTGGCGGCCAGCCCGGAAGACACCGACAAGGCCCTGGCTGACATGGCGTTGATGGTGGGTGGTTTGGCTCTGGCGCGGGCGCTGGGGCCGGGAGAGTTGTCCGATCGATTACTGCGCGCCGCCAAATCTGCGGTGCAGTGACCTGAAGGCTGCGGCCTGGGGAGAATGCGATGAGCACGTTGAAGTGGGTTCGTGGCGTTAATGGCACCTTGGGCTGGTTCGCCCCGAAACTGGTCGCGAGCAAAATGCGACTGGCATTCATGACGCCGCGAGAACTGCCGCCGCGTGATTGGGAGCTGCCGTTGCTGGCGAAGTCCGAACGCATCACGCTGCGTTTCGGCCTTTCGGCGCTGCGCTGGGGGCAAGGCCCTGCGGTGTTGTTGATGCACGGTTGGGAAGGTCGGCCGACTCAGTTCGCCAGCCTCATCGCCGCGCTGGTGGAGGCCGGTTACACCGTGGTCGCCCTCGACGGCCCGGCGCATGGTCGCTCACCCGGTGAAGAAGCCAACGTCGTTCTGTTCGCCCGGGCCATGCTGGAAGCCGCTGCCGAACTGCCCCCGCTGCAAGCGGTCATTGGTCATTCGATGGGGGGCGCCAGTGCCATGCTCGCCGTGCAGTTGGGCCTGCGTACCGAGACCCTGGTGACTATCGCTGCTCCGGCGCGAATTCTCGGGGTGCTGCGCGGTTTCGCCAAGTACGTACGACTGCCCCCCAAAGCCCGCTCGGCATTCATTCGTCAGGTTGAGAAAGACGTGGGCATGCGCGCGGCGGCGCTGGATGTGGCGCACTATCAACTCGACATGCCCGGTCTGATCGTCCATGCCGAGGATGACTGCTACGTTTCGGTCAAGGAATCCCAGCTGATCCACGAAGCCTGGTTCGACAGCCGCTTGTTGCGCCTGCAAGAGGGTGGCCATCAGCGGGTGCTGGCGGATCCTCGGGTCATTGATGGCGTGCTATCACTGTTGGCCGGTCGCAGCCTGCAATCGCGCCAATCGGCGTAGGCATCCGTTACACTGCCCCGGTCGACATTATCTGACCGGGAGTGGGGCATGAGTTGGGATCGGGCAACGCCATTTATCATTGATCTGCAAGTAGGCGCCGAGGACATCGATGGGCTGGGTCACGCCAATAATGCGGTGTACGTGACGTGGCTCGAGCGCTGTGCCTGGCGCCACTCGCAGCGTCTGGGCCTTGATCTGGTCGAGTACCGGCGGCTGGACCGGGCAATGGCGGTCGTGCGGCACGAGATCGATTACCTGGCCGCGGCCTATGAGGATGACGAATTGCAGTTGGCGACCTGGATCGTCGATTGGGATCAGCGCCTTAAAATGACCCGACACTTCCAGTTGAAGCGCCCGAGCGACAACACCACCTTGCTGCGGGCTCAAACCACCTTCGTCTGCATCGAGCTGTCGACCGGCAAGCCCAAGCGCATGCCGGCCGAGTTCATCGAGGGTTACGGCCCGGCGCTGGCAGTCGCGATCTAACCTGTCTTCGCTGGCCTCATCGCGGGCAAGCCCGGCTCCCACAGGGGTCGGTGCTGGGCACAGATTTGTGTACGATGCTAACCCTGTGGGAGCCGGGCTTGCCCGCGATGGCGTCTGCACAATCGTCACCGTCCGGTCTGACGAAATACCTTCTGCGCGCCGAAACCAGTAAACTGCCGCACGTTTTTCGTCGAGTGTGTTTTTCATGCAAATTGCTTTGGCGCCCATGGAGGGGTTGGTCGACAACATCCTGCGGGACGTGCTGACCCGTGTGGGCGGTATTGATTGGTGCGTGACCGAGTTCATCCGGATCAACGATCAACTGCTCACGCCTGCCTACTACCACAAGTTCGGCCCTGAACTGCTGACCGGTGCCCGCACCGCCTCCGGCGTGCCGCTGCGCGTGCAACTGCTGGGTTCCGATCCGGTGTGCCTGGCCGAAAACGCCGCGCTGGCGTGTGAGCTGGGTTCTGAAGTCATCGACCTGAACTTCGGTTGCCCGGCCAAGACCGTCAACAAGTCTCGCGGCGGCGCGGTGCTGCTCAAAGAGCCTGAACTGCTCAACGAAATCGTCGAACACGTGCGTCGTGCGGTGCCTGCGCACATCCCGGTGACCGCCAAGATGCGCCTTGGTTTCGATAGCCCGGACGGCTCGCTGGTGTGTGCCACAGCCCTGGCCGAAGGCGGCGCGGCGCATATCGTGGTGCATGCCAGGACCAAAACCGATGGCTACAAACCACCGGCGCACTGGGAGTGGATCCCGCGAGTGCAAGAGGTGGTCAAGGTGCCGGTGTTTGCCAATGGCGACATCTGGAGTGTCGAAGACTGGCGTCGTTGCCGCGAAATCAGCGGCGTGGAAGACATCATGCTCGGTCGCGGCCTGGTCTCGCGTCCGGACCTGGCCCGGCAAATCGCGGCGGCACGCGCCGGTGAAGCCGTCGTCGAGATGACCTGGGCCGAGCTGTTACCACTGATCCAAGACTTCTGGCTGCAAGCTAAGGCGCAGATGACTCCCCGCCAATCCCCCGGTCGCTTGAAGCAGTGGCTGGCCATGTTGACGCGCAATTATCCGGAAGCCGTCGAGCTGTTTACTGTCCTGCGTCGCGAGACCGAACTGGATCAGGTCAGCCGTTTGTTGGGCCTGAGACTCCCGGAAGCGGCCTGAAAAAAATCTCGAAATAATCTCTTGAAATGCAATCAGCGGTCCCTATCTAAGGGTTACGCGATGCCGAATTCGGGTCGCGGAGACAAAAAACCTTGCTGATGTTTTCAGGAGATTTGAACCATGACTACTGCATTTTCCCTGGCCCCATTGTTCCGTTCCTCGGTGGGTTTCGACCGTTTCAACGACCTGTTTGAAACCGCCCTGCGTAATGAGCCAGGCAGCACCTACCCACCTTACAACGTGGAAAAACACGGTGATGACCAATACCGCATCGTCGTCGCCGCCGCCGGTTTCCAGGAAGAAGACCTGGACCTGCAAGTCGAGAAAGGTGTGCTGACCATCAGTGGTGGCAAACGTGACGCGAGCGAAGGCGTGACCTTCCTGCACCAAGGCATCGCCCAGCGTGCGTTCAAACTGTCGTTCCGCCTGGCGGATCACATCGAGATCAAAGCCGCTGACCTGCGTAACGGTCTGTTGAGCATCGATCTGCTGCGCATCGTTCCAGAAGAGGCGAAAGCCAAGCGCATCCCGATCAACGGGGCGCAAAAACCGGCTCTGCAGCACTAAGGCAGAGTAATGAAAAGGGCGCCATCAGCGCCCTTTTTTGTGTTTGTGTCCCGTCATTTCAGGAGCTTCTGCAACGCCTCTGCCGGCAACGGCCGACTGTGCAAATACCCTTGGTAAAAATGGCAGCCCAGTCCCTGTAAAAACTCCAATTGCTCCGCCGTCTCCACCCCTTCGGCAATCACCTTCAACTCCAGGCTGCGCGCCATGGCGACGATGGCGCGGATGATTTCGGCGTCGTTGGGGTCGGTCGTGGCATCGCGGATGAACGACTGATCGATTTTCAGGGTGTCGACCGGCAAGCGCTTGAGATAGGTCAGTGACGAGTAGCCGGTGCCGAAGTCGTCCATCGCGAAACTCACGCCGAGCTTTTTCAGGCGACGCRTTTTACTGATGGTGTCTTCCAGGTTCTGGATGACGATGCCTTCAGTGATTTCCAGTTTCAGCAGCGAGCAGGGCAGGCCGTGGCTGGTAAGGCTGTGTTCGATGCGTTCGACGAAGTCGTTTTGGCGGAATTGTCTTGGGCTGATGTTCACGCACAGGCTGAAGCTGAGCGGGTTGACCAGGCCTTTGTCGACCAGTTTTTTAAAGTCTCTGCACACTTCGTCGACAATCCAGGTGCCGACTTCAAGAATCAGGCCGCTGTCTTCCAGCACCTTGATGAACTCGGCAGGTGCCTGTGCGCCGAGTTCCGGGTGGTCCCAGCGCACCAGTGCTTCGGCGCCGACAATGCGATTGCCCCGGGCGTCGATCTGGGGTTGGTAATGCACATGGAATTCGCCCCGGGAAAGGGCCAGACGCAGGTCGGTTTCCATGCGCAGGCGTTCGCTGGCGGCCTTCTGCATGGTGTTGTGATACATCTGCGTGGTGTTGCGACCCGAATCCTTGGCGCGGTACAGCGCAATGTCGGCGCGTTTAAGCAAATCGGTCGGGGTCGAGCCGTGGTCGGGGATCAGTGCGATGCCGATGCTCGGCGTCACCTGCAGGCGCTGGCCATCAAGGAACATCGGTTCCGACAACAATTCTCGCAAGGTGTCGGCCAATTCCCGTACCTGGGTGCTGACTTCGTTGCGCGAACCTTCCAGGCCGCTGAGCAATACCACGAATTCATCACCGCCGAGCCGCGCCACGGTGTCTTCCATGCGCACGCTGGCTTCGAGTCGCGCGGTGATGATTTTCAGCACCGTATCGCCGACCGGGTGACCGAGAGAGTCGTTGATGTGCTTGAAGTGATCGAGGTCGAGAAACAGCAGCGCACCGCGCAGGTTGTGGCGCTTGAGCAGGGCGATCTGCTGGCTCAGGCGGTCCATCAGCAGGGCGCGGTTGGGCAGGTTGGTCAAGGGGTCGTGGTAGGCCAGGTGACGGATCTGCGCTTCGGCGTTTTTCAGCAGGCTGACGTCGCGGGCGGTCAGCAGCAGGCAGGCGGTTTCGTTGAGGGTGATGGGTTCGACCGAAACTTCGACGGTGAGCAACTCTCCACGCTTGTTGCGTCCGAGCATTTCCTGGTGATGCACGCGGCCCTTGATCTGTAGCTCGGCGAGCAGCGCCGCACGTTGTTTCTCTTCGGCCCAGATGCCCACCTCATACACCGTACGGCCGATGACCTCTTGCGCGCGATAGCCGGTCAGGCGGCAGAAACCGTCGTTGACTTCCAGGTAGCGCCCGGTGTCGCGTTCGGTAATGGTGATGGCGTCGGGGCTTGAATGAAACGCCTTGGCAAACTTCTCTTCACTGGCCTTCAGCGCCGCTTCAGAGCGTTGTTGCTGGGTGATATCACGCAAGGTGGTGACGATGCAGGGTTCTTCGCCAACGTTGATCTGGCGGCTGGAAATCACGCAGGTCAGGGATTGCCCGTCCTTGTGCTGGGCGACGATGGCGACATTGTTCAGTCCTTGTTCGCGGATGACCTGTTCGATCCGCTGCAGGCTTTTCGCCGAGGCGTCCCACAGGCCAATTTCGTCGGCGCTGCGGCCAATCACTTCGTCGGCACTCCAGCCAAAGGTCTGGGTGAAGCTGGAGTTGATCTCGATGAACTGGCCGGTGTCCTGGCGGGTCACGCAAATCGGATCCGGGCTGACCTGAAACAGCGTGGCGAATTTTTCTTCCGAGGCCACCAACCGCTGTTCGCGCTCCACCTGATCGGTGATGTCCAGCAGGGTGCCGGCCATGCGCAGCGGGACGCCGTTTTCATCGCGGTAGAGGCGGGCGCGGCTTTCCAGGTAGCGCGAACTGCCGTCCGGTAGTTGAACGCGGTAAGTCAGTTGATAATTGCCGGCCGGGCCTTCGCGCAGGCTGCGGTAGGCGTCGCGCATGGTGTCGCGCTCTTCGCCGGGCACACCTTCGAAAAACTCCTCGAACGACTCGTGGAAAGGTTTGGCTTCCAGGCCGTGCAATTGAGCGGCCCGCGCCGAACCGTAGAGCATGCCGCTGGGAATGTGCCAGTCCCAGGTGCCGAGTTGCGCCGAGTCCAGGGCGAGGTCGAGACGCTCCTGGCTGTCCTTGAGGGCTTGTTCGGCAACTCTGCGTTCGGTGGTGTCGAGGAAGGTGCTCAGCAGATAGGGCTGGCCTTCGAGTTCGACATTTTGCGCACTGAGGATGCCGTCGTGGATTTGCCCGTTGCTGGCGCGAAATTGCACCTCCATTCTGACCAGGTCGCCCTTGGCCTTGGTGGCTGCGACCAATTTGGCGCGTTGCTCCGGGTGAACCCAGAGGCCCAGATCCAGCGTGGTACGGCCTATCGCGTTTTGCACCGGCCAGCCGAACAGGCTTTCGAAATGCTGGTTGGCTTCGGTGATCAAGCCGTCTTCCTGGCGGGTCAGCAACACCATGTTCGGACACAGGTGAAACAGCGTTGCGAAGCGTTTTTCCGAGCTGCTCAGGGCTTGTTCGCGCTGGCGCTGGTGGGTGATTTCGCGGATGACACCAATCATGCGCGGCCGGCCGTTTTTATCCGGCAGCAGGCTGCCGTTGATCTCCAGCCAGTGCAGGCTGCCGTCGGGCCAGCGGATGCGGTGATGCATCGCCTGCTCCAGCGGGGCTCCGGCAATCACCGCGTGGAAGGCGCGCACGGTTTTCGCCCGGTCCTCCGGCGGCAGCAAGTCGAGGTATTCCAGATCCTCTGGCAACGGCATGTGCGGGTCGAAGCCAAACAGCGCCTGAGTCCCGCGCGACCAACTGATCTGCCCACGTTCGATGTCCCAATACCAGGCCCCCAGACGCGCACCGTTGAGGGCGGCGAGCAATTGTGGCGCGCTTTCCCAGCTCAACTCGGACCGTTTGGGGTCTAGCGCCTGGATGCGGGGCATCGGCGGAATACGGTCAACAGACTTCGGCATTGGCAGCTGGCCTTGGGCGGAAATGGGCGTTAAGCGCAGGTATTCGTGACTCTACAGGAGTAGCACAGGTTAGCCTTGAGTCCCTGGCAAATCGATTTGTGCGTCCAGCAAAGCCATAAAAGCCCTTGCAGCATTCGATAGAGTCCGTTCAGTGTGCAAGATATAGCCTAGCTGGCGAGTCAGTTGTATGCCCGGTAAAGGTATTCGCGCAACCTGATCGTCCAGCATTGTGCGCGGTAATACGCTCCAGGCCAGGCCGATCGAGACCATCATCTTGATCGTTTCCAGGTAATTGGTACTCATGGCGATATTCGGTGTCAGGCCTTGCGCCTCGAACAGCCGCTGAACGATGTGATGAGTAAAGGTGTTACCACCGGGGAAGACTGCCGGGTGCAGGGCAATGTCGGCCAGGTTGACCGCGCCGTTGCTGATCAGCGAATGCTCCGGGGCGACCACGAAATCCAGCGGGTCGTCCCACACCGGCGTCGCCTTGACCAGTGTGTGCGGTTCCGGCGCCAGGGTAATGACCGCCAGTTCCGCACGGCCATGGAGAATTTCTTCGTAGGCCACTTCCGAATCGAGGAACTGAATATCCAGCGCGACTTGGGGGTAGCGCCGGGTGAACTCCCTTAATAAGGGCGGCAACCGGTGCAAGCCGATGTGGTGACTGGTGGCCAGGGTCAGGCGGCCGGACACCTCGCCCGTCAGGTTGGTCAGGGCGCGGCGGGTGTCGTCCAGCACATTGAGAATCTGGTAGGCCCGTGGCAGCAGGGCACGGCCGGCCTCGGTCAGGCCGACTTCGCGGCCCAGACGGTCAAACAGGCGCACCTTCAATTGCTGCTCCAGGCCGGCGATGCGTTTGCTGATGGCGGGCTGAGTCAGGTGCAGCCGTTCGCCGGCGCCGGAGAAGCTCCCGGTCTCGGCAATTGCGATAAAAGCATTGAGGTTGGCCAGATCCATCGTCGTATTCCAGTTGGTTATCCAAAGCATAAAAAATATGAATTTGAGTTATTTAATGTAACCCCCTAGGATCGACCTCACAAGCCAAGGGGTTATTGAACTGTGCAAAACCCAAGGCATAGAAAATAGTAAAAAGCTGATGAGGAACCGTCTGATGGCCGGCAAAACGCTTTACGACAAGCTCTGGGATTCCCATGAAGTGAAACGGCGCGACGATGGGTCGTCGCTGATCTACATCGACCGCCACATCATCCATGAAGTGACTTCGCCCCAAGCTTTCGAAGGCCTGCGCCTGGCCGGGCGCAAGCCTTGGCGAGTCGACTCGATCATCGCCACCCCGGACCACAACGTGCCGACCACCCCGGATCGCAAGGGCGGCATCGAAGCGATTACCGATCAGGTCTCGCGTTTGCAGGTTCAGACCCTCGATGACTACTGCGATGAATACGGCATCACCGAATTCAAGATGAATGACGTGCGTCAGGGCATCGTTCATGTGATCGGTCCGGAGCAGGGCGCAACCTTGCCGGGCATGACCGTAGTCTGCGGCGACTCGCACACCTCGACTCACGGTGCGTTTGGCGCTTTGGCGCACGGTATCGGTACTTCCGAGGTTGAACACGTGTTTGCGACGCAGTGCCTGGTCGCCAAGAAAATGAAGAACATGCTGGTCTCGGTCGAGGGCACATTGCCGTTCGGCGTGACCGCCAAGGACATCGTTCTCGCCGTGATCGGCCAGATCGGCACCGCCGGCGGCAACGGCCACGCTATCGAGTTCGCTGGCAGCGCGATTCGCGACCTGTCCGTCGAAGGCCGTATGACCATCTGCAACATGTCCATTGAAGCCGGCGCTCGTGTGGGGCTGGTGGCTGCGGACGAAAAAACCGTGGAATACGTCAAGGGCCGTCCATTCGCCCCGAAAGGCGCGGAATGGGACATGGCCGTCGAAGCCTGGAAAGATTTGGTCTCCGACGCTGACGCCGTATTCGACACCGTGGTCAAGCTCGACGCGACCCAGATCAAGCCACAAGTCAGCTGGGGCACCTCGCCCGAGATGGTCCTGGCGGTTGATCAGAACGTGCCGGACCCAGCGAAGGAAATGGACCTGGTCAAACGCGGTTCCATCGAGCGCGCGTTGAAGTACATGGGGTTGAGCGCCAATCAGGCGATCACCGACATTCAGTTGGATCGCGTATTTATCGGCTCTTGCACCAACTCGCGGATCGAAGACTTGCGTGCTGCTGCGGTGATCGCGAAGGGCCGCAAAGTCGCTTCGACGATCAAGCAGGCCATCGTTGTGCCGGGCTCGGGCCTGGTGAAGGCACAAGCAGAGGCGGAAGGCCTGGACAAGATTTTCCTCGAGGCCGGTTTCGAATGGCGCGAGCCGGGTTGCTCGATGTGCCTGGCGATGAACCCGGACCGTTTGGAGTCCGGCGAGCATTGCGCATCGACTTCCAACCGCAACTTCGAAGGGCGTCAGGGCGCCGGTGGCCGTACGCACCTGGTCAGCCCGGCCATGGCCGCGGCGGCTGCCGTCAACGGTCGTTTCATCGACGTTCGCGAACTGATCTGAGGAACCGCACATGAGAGCTTTTACCCAACACACCGGTTTGGTCGCGCCATTGGATCGAGCGAACGTCGATACCGACCAGATCATTCCGAAGCAGTTTCTGAAGTCGATCAAGCGCACCGGTTTTGGCCCGAACCTTTTTGATGAGTGGCGCTACCTGGACGTGGGGTATGCCTACCAGGACAACTCCAAGCGCCCGTTGAACAAGGATTTCGTGCTCAACGCCGAGCGTTATCAAGGCGCCAGCGTGTTGCTGGCCCGTGAGAACTTCGGTTGCGGCTCCAGCCGTGAACACGCGCCGTGGGCACTGGAAGAGTACGGTTTCCGCAGCATCATCGCGCCGAGCTACGCCGACATTTTCTACAACAACAGCTTCAAGAACGGCTTGCTGCCGATCATCCTGAGCGACGCTGAAGTGGATGAGCTGTTCCAGCAGGTCGAAGCCAATCCTGGCTATCAGTTGACGGTCGATCTGCAAGCCCAGACGGTGACCCGGCCGGACGGCAAGGTCTACAGCTTCGAACTGGACGAGTTTCGCAAGCATTGCCTGGTCAATGGCCTGGATGACATCGGCCTGACCTTGCAAGACCACGAAGCAATTGCGACGTTTGAGGCCAAGCATCGTGCGAGCCAGCCTTGGTTGTTTCGCGACGCGTAAGCAAGATTGGAATTGATGTAGTCAGGGCTGGCCTCATCGCGGGCAAGCCCGGCTCCTACAGGTTATGTGAGCGCCACAATCCCTGTAGGAACCG
Organism: Pseudomonas sp. P1_F1_2; assembly: GCF_056405815.1. Lineage (NCBI taxonomy): Bacteria > Pseudomonadati > Pseudomonadota > Gammaproteobacteria > Pseudomonadales > Pseudomonadaceae > Pseudomonas > Pseudomonas sp. P1_F1_2. Next base: position 11,150 of record NZ_JBFUBK010000137.1, read on the forward strand.
GGCTTGCTCGCGATGAGGCCCGAATAAACACCCCAAGACTCACCCCAAAAAGGAAGTCCTCCATGACCAGCACCGCCCAACACAGTCAGGTTGTACAAAAGCAATTCGGTGAACAGGCTTCGGCCTACCTGAGCAGCGCCGTACACGCTCAAGGCACTGAGTTCGCGTTGCTACAGGCCGAACTGGCAGGGCAGGGCAGTGCCCGGGTGCTGGACCTGGGTTGCGGCGCCGGCCATGTGAGTTTTCACGTGGCGTCGCTGGTCAAGGAAGTGGTCGCCTACGACCTGTCGCAGCAGATGCTCGACGTGGTCGCTGCCGCTGCTGTTGATCGCGGCATCAGCAACATTTCCACGGTCAACGGCGCCGCCGAGCGTCTGCCGTTTGCCGATGGCGAGTTCGACTTCGTGTTCAGCCGTTATTCGGCGCACCACTGGAGCGATCTCGGTGTAGCCCTGCGCGAAGTTCGTCGGGTGCTGAAACCGGGTGGTGTGGCGGCGTTCATTGACGTGTTGTCACCGGGTAGCCCGTTGTTCGACACTTACCTGCAGAGCGTCGAAGTGCTGCGTGACACCAGCCATGTGCGCGATTATTCGGCCGGTGAGTGGTTGCGACAGGTCAGCGAGGCGGGGTTGCATACCCGCAGCACCACGCGTCAGCGGCTGCGCCTGGAGTACACCTCCTGGGTTGAGCGCATGCGTACACCTGAAGTGATGCGCGCGGCGATCCGCGAATTGCAGCAGTCGATGGGCAACGAAGTACGTGAATATTTTGAGATAGAAGCCGATGGCTCGTTCAGTACCGATGTGTTGGTGCTGTGGGCTGAGCGATAAGCATTTTTCCGGGCGCGCTGATTGATGGCGCACCGACTGAAGACATGAGGAAAGCATGAGCAAGCAGATTCTGATTCTCCCAGGTGACGGTATTGGCCCGGAAATCATGGCCGAAGCGGTCAAGGTGCTGGAATTGGCCAGTGACAAGTTCGCCCTGGGCTTTGAACTGAGCCACGACGTGATCGGCGGCGCGGCCATCGACAAGCACGGCGTGCCTCTGGCCGATGAAACCCTGGAGCGCGCCCGCGCGGCCGACGCGGTACTGCTGGGCGCCGTGGGCGGCCCGAAATGGGACACCATCGAGCGTGACATCCGCCCTGAGCGCGGCCTGCTGAAAATCCGTGCGCAACTGGGCCTGTTCGGCAACCTGCGTCCGGCGATCCTGTACCCGCAACTTGCCGAAGCTTCGAGCCTGAAGCCGGAAATCGTGGCGGGCCTGGACATCCTGATCGTCCGTGAACTGACCGGCGGTATCTACTTTGGCGCACCACGCGGCACCCGCACCCTGGAAAACGGCGAGCGTCAGTCCTACGACACCCTGCCGTACAGCGAAAGCGAAATCCGCCGTATCGCCCGTGTCGGTTTCGACATGGCCATGGTGCGCGGCAAGAAGCTGTGCTCGGTGGACAAGGCCAACGTATTGGCGTCCAGCCAGCTGTGGCGTGAAATCGTCGAGGAAGTGGCTAAGGATTACCCGCAAGTCGAGCTGAGCCACATGTACGTCGACAACGCCGCCATGCAACTGGTGCGCGCACCGAAGCAGTTCGACGTGATCGTCACCGACAACATGTTCGGCGACATCCTGTCCGACCAGGCCTCAATGCTCACCGGTTCCATTGGCATGCTGCCGTCGGCGTCCCTGGACACCAACAACAAAGGTATGTACGAGCCGTGCCACGGTTCGGCGCCGGACATCGCTGGCAAGGGCATCGCCAACCCGTTGGCGACCATTTTGTCGGTGTCGATGATGCTGCGTTACAGCTTCAACCAGCAGTCGGCGGCCGATGCCATCGAGAAAGCCGTGAGCCTGGTGCTGGATCAAGGGCTGCGCACGGGTGACATCTGGTCGGCGGGTTGCACTAAAGTCGGTACGCAGGAAATGGGTGACGCAGTAGTCGCCGCGCTGCGGAATCTGTAATCTCTCGGGCCCGCTGCCAAATTCAAGACAAAGCAGCGGCCCACATTTCAAGAAGGTGTAGTTGCGATGAAACGTGTAGGTCTGATCGGTTGGCGCGGTATGGTCGGTTCCGTGCTCATGCAGCGGATGCTGGAAGAGCAGGATTTCGATCTTATCGAGCCGGTGTTTTTCACCACTTCCAATGTTGGTGGCCAAGGCCCGTCCGTGGGTAAGGATATTGCTCCGCTCAAGGACGCTTACAGCATTGAAGAGCTGAAAACCCTCGACGTGATTCTGACTTGCCAGGGTGGCGACTACACCAGCGAAGTGTTCCCCAAGCTGCGCGAAGCCGGCTGGCAGGGTTACTGGATCGATGCCGCTTCCAGCCTGCGTATGCAGGATGATGCGGTCATCGTGCTGGACCCGGTCAACCGCAAGGTCATTGACCAGCAGCTGGATGCGGGCACCAAGAATTACATCGGCGGCAACTGCACCGTCAGTCTGATGCTGATGGGCCTGGGTGGCCTGTTTGAAGCCGGTCTGGTGGAGTGGATGAGCGCCATGACCTATCAGGCAGCCTCTGGTGCCGGCGCGCAGAACATGCGTGAACTGATCAAGCAAATGGGCGCGACCCACGCCGCTGTCGCCGATCAACTGGCCGACCCTGCCAGCGCGATCCTCGACATCGATCGTCGTGTCGCCGAAGCCATGCGCAGCGACGCGTACCCGACCGAGAACTTCGGCGTACCGCTGGCCGGCAGCCTGATCCCGTGGATCGACAAGGAACTGCCGAACGGCCAGAGCCGTGAAGAGTGGAAGGCCCAGGCCGAGACCAACAAGATCCTTGGTCGTTTCAAGAGCCCGATTCCGGTCGATGGCATCTGCGTGCGCATCGGCGCCATGCGCTGCCACAGCCAGGCGCTGACCATCAAACTGAACAAAGACGTGCCGATCGCCGACATCGAAGGGCTGATCAGCCAGCACAACCCTTGGGTGAAACTGGTGCCGAACAACCGCGACATCAGCATGCAGGAGCTGAGCCCTACCAAGGTCACTGGCACCCTGAACGTGCCGGTTGGCCGTCTGCGCAAGCTGAACATGGGTTCGCAATTCGTCGGTGCCTTCACCGTCGGCGACCAACTGCTGTGGGGCGCGGCCGAACCGCTGCGTCGCATGCTGCGGATTCTGCTCGAGCGTTGATCGGTTGAAGCAATGAAACAACCCGCGCCTTGAAAGAGGCGCGGGTTTTTTGGTTATTGGGTGACTGTTAAGCCGCCATCGCGAGCAAGCTCGGCTCCTACAAGTGCGC
>NZ_JBFUBK010000138.1:0-14244 GCF_056405815.1 Pseudomonas sp. P1_F1_2
AAGCCGGAGTATATCTTCGGTATTTGCGGCGGCTGGACTACCGACATCGCGGGAAAGCCCGCTCCCACTTTTTGGAATGCATTCCCCTGTGGGAGCGGGCTTGCCCGCGATGAGCCCCTATAAAACACTACAAATCCCTGGGCTAAATCCACTCGCCCCACTGCAATAAGAAGATCCCGATATTGGTCGTGATTGCCGCCATCAACGTGGTAATCACAATAATCGCCGCCGCCAGTTCATGATTGCCCTCGGCCTGGCGAGCCATGACAAAACTGGCGGCCGCGGTCGGGCTGCCGAAGTACAGAAACAGAATCCCCAATTCCGCCCCACGAAAGCCCCAGAGCCAGGCCCCAAGGGTCGCCAGCACCGGCAGGCCGATCATCTTCACCAGGCTGGAACTGAGCGCCATGTTGCCGCTCTTGCGCAACGCAGCCAGCGACAACGTGCCGCCAATGCAGATCAACGCCAGTGGCAACGTGGTCTGCGCCAGGTACTGCCCGGATGTCTCGAGCCAACCCGGCAAGGCGATCTTGAAATAGGCAAACGGCGCCGCCGCAAACACACTCATGATCAGCGGATTGACCATGACGCTTTTGCAGATGCTCCACGGATCGGACTTGATCACCGGGCTGTAGACTGCCAGCACAATGGTCGAGAGCGTGTTGTAAAACAGGATCACCAGCGCCGCGAGAATCGCCCCGAGGGAAATCCCGTAAGCGCCGTACATACTCGCCGCCAGTGCCAGGCCGATTACCCCGTTGTTGCCGCGAAAGGCGCCCTGGGTGTAGATCCCCCGGTCTTCACGCGGGCACTTCCAGATCGCCCAGCCCCAGGCAATGGCGAAACTTGCCAGGGTCGCAATCGAAAAGTAGATCAGCAGCGCCGGTTGCAACGCGGCGTTCAGGTCGGCATGCAGGATGCCCAGAAACAACAACGCCGGCATGGTGACGTTGAACACCAGGGCCGACGCGGTGTGGATGAAGTTGTCGTTGATCCAGTTGATGCGCTTGAGCAACACCCCCAAAAACAGCATGGCAAACACCGGCGCGGTGATGTTCAGGGTTTCGAGGAAGATTGCCAGCATGCCGGGGATAACCTTGGGTGAGCGTCGTTAGGGGGCTAATGATAAGCCACCCAGAGCATCGGCGTCTGGTAGACCGCTATCGCGGGCAAGCCGTGCTCCTACAGGTCGGCGTCGTACGCAATGGCGTGAACGACATAAAACCGTAGGAGCAAGGCTTGCCCGCGATGCAGGCGACTCGGTCTTACGTAATCGGCGCCGGGTTAAACAACGTGATGTCGTTATGCAGCTTGTGCTGCTCGGCCCACGTCTGTTTTTTGCCGCTGGCCACGTCCAGGTAGTAGTGGAACAACTCCCAGCCAAGCTCTTCGATCGATGCCCGCCCGGTGGCAATCCGCCCGGCATCGATGTCGATCAGGTCCGGCCAGCGTTGCGCCAGTTCCGTGCGGGTCGAGACCTTCACCACCGGCGCCATCGCCAAGCCATACGGCGTGCCACGCCCAGTGGTGAACACATGCAAGTTCATCCCCGCCGCCAACTGCAATGTCCCGCAGACAAAGTCACTGGCCGGGGTCGCGCAGAAGATCAGCCCTTTGCGCTTGAAGCGCTCGCCAGGGCCAAGCACCCCGTTGATCGCACTGCTGCCGGACTTGACGATCGAGCCCAGAGACTTCTCGACAATGTTCGACAGCCCGCCCTTTTTGTTACCCGGTGTGGTGTTGGCACTACGATCCGCTTCGCCCTTGGCCAGGTAGCGGTCGTACCAATCCATTTCCCGCACCAGTTCCTGGGCAACTTCCTCGGTTTCGGCACGGGAGGTCAGCAAGTAAATCGCATCGCGCACTTCAGTGACTTCGGAAAACATCACCGTCGCACCGGCACGCAGCAACAGGTCCGAGGCATACCCCAAGGCCGGGTTGGCGGTGATGCCGGAAAACGCATCGCTGCCACCGCACTGCATGCCCAGAATCAGCTCGGACGCCGGCACGGTTTCCCGGCGACGCTGATCGAGCTTCTTCAAACGGGTTTCGGCCAGCGCCATGATCTGCTCGATCATCTCGGTAAAACCGTGACTCGAGTCCTGCAAGCGGTACAGCCACGGCTCACTCAAATCCACGGAACTGTCGTTGTCGTGCATGACCTGTCCGGCCTGCAATTTCTCGCAGCCCAGGCTGATCACCAAGGCTTCGCCACCCAGGTTCGGGTTGCGCGCCAGGTTGCGCACGGTGCGGATCGGGATGTACGCGTCCGCCGCCGTAATCGCCACACCACAGCCATAACTGTGGGTCAGCGCCACCACGTCATCGACGTTCGGGTACTTGGGCAGCAACTCGTCCTTGATGCGCTTGACCGCATGGTCCAGCACGCCCGTGACGCACTGAACAGTCGTGGTGATACCAAGAATGTTGCGCGTGCCGACGGTGCCGTCGGCGTTGCGATACCCCTCGAACGTATAGCCGTCGAGCGGGGCCTGCGCCGCCGGCACTTCGGTGGACAGCGGCAAGCTGTCCAGCGGTGGCGCGGTGGGCATGCGCAGTTGATCTTCCTTGACCCAGCTGCCGCGCGGAATCGGCTGCAACGCGTAGCCAATGGTCTGGCCGTAACGAATTACCTGGCCGCCTTCGGGAATGTCTTCCAGAGTGACTTTGTGGCTTTGTGGCACGAAGTCCACGGTCACCAGGCCATCGGAAAACTCGGTGCCGGCTGGCACGCCCTGGTCATTGACCACGATCACTACGTTGTCCCGCTCGTGCAGGCGGATGTAGCGCGGCGAGTCGGAATGTTCAATCAACTGCATGACGCCGCTCCTCAGGAATGCGCTTGTGACAATTTGTTATTTGTTTCAGGACCGCTGACTGGCGGCTCTTTGAGCACCACACGCTTGATCGGACCCACGATCACCAGGTAGCTGAACACCGCAACCAGTGCGTTGCAACCGACAAACACCAACGCCCATTTGAACGAGCCGGTGGAGCTGATGATGTAGCCGATCACGATTGGGGTGGTGATCGACGCGATGTTGCCGAACATGTTGAACAGGCCGCCACTCAAACCGGCGATCTGTTTCGGCGAGGTGTCGGAGACCACTGCCCAGCCCAATGCGCCAACGCCTTTACCGAAGAACGCCAGGGCCATGAAACCCACGACCATCCATTCGATGTCGACGTAGTTGCAGGCCACGATGCTGCTGGAAACCAGCAAACCCGCGATGATCGGTGCCTTGCGGGCGAAGGTCAGCGAATGGCCCTTGCGCAGCAGATAGTCGGAAATCACCCCGCCCAGCACACCACCGATGAAACCGCAGATCGCTGGCAACGAAGCAATGAACCCGGCCTTGAGGATGGTCATGCCGCGCTCTTGCACCAGGTACACCGGGAACCAGGTCAGGAAGAAGTAGGTGATGGCGTTGATGCAGTACTGGCTCAAATACACGCCGAGCATCATGCGGTTGGTCAGCAACTGACGCACGTAATCCCATTTCGGGCCTTCAACACGCTTGCCGGCTTCCTGGCCTTTGGTTTTGTCCTGGTCCATGTCGACCATGCCGCCATTGTCAGCAATGTGCTTGAACTCGGCGTCATTGATCATCGGGTGCTGGCGCGGGCTGTGGATGACTTTCAGCCAGATCAGCGAGAACACGATGCCGATGCTGCCCATCACCACAAACACGTGCTGCCAGCCAAACGTGAAGACGATCCAGCCCATCAGCGGAGCAAACAACACGGTGGCAAAGTATTGCGCCGAGTTGAAGATCGCCGAAGCCGTGCCACGTTCAGCGGTCGGGAACCAGGCCGCGACAATGCGTGCGTTACCCGGGAAGGATGGCGCTTCGGCCAGGCCCACCAGGAAGCGCAGCATGAACAGCGCAACCACCGCCGTGGACATGCCGAACTCACCGACATAGCCCTGCAACACGGTGAACAGCGACCAGGTGAAGATGCTGAGCGCGTAGATTTTTTTCGAGCCGAAACGGTCCAGCAACCAGCCACCGGGAATTTGCCCGGCCACGTAGGCCCAACCGAATGCAGAGAAGATATAACCGAGGGTGACCGCGTCAATGCCGAGGTCTTTTTGCAGGCTGGAGCCCGCGATGGCGATAGTGGCCCGGTCGGCATAGTTGATCGTGGTCACCAGGAAAAGCATGAGCAAAATCAAATAGCGGACGTGAGTCGGCTTGGTCGCTTGCATGTAGATGTACTCCCACTGATTATTTTTATGCGCGGGTGAAACTGTTTATCCCTGTAGGAGCTGTCGAGCGAAACGAGGCTGCGATCTTTTGATCTTTAAAAGCAAAGATCGCAGCCTCGTTTCACTCGACAGCTCCTACAGGGAGTGCGGTATCCGGGGATACCGCGATGTGTCAGGAGCCGATGTAGCTAGTCTTCACGACCGTGTAGAACTCTTGCGCGTAGCGACCTTGCTCGCGAGATCCATAGGATGAACCTTTACGCCCACCGAATGGAACGTGGTAATCCACGCCAGCGGTCGGCAGGTTGACCATCACCATCCCGGCCTGGGAGTGGCGCTTGAAGTGGTTGGCGTACTTCAACGACGTGGTGGCGATGCCCGCCGACAGACCGAACTCGGTGTCGTTGGCCATGGCCAGTGCCGCTTCGTAATCCGCGACGCGAACCACGTTGGCCACCGGGCCGAAGATCTCTTCGCGGCTGATGCGCATCGCGGCTTCGCTGTCGGCAAACAGGGTTGGCGCGAGGAAGTAGCCTTCGGTGTCGCAGGTCACCAGACCACCGCCGCTGACCAGACGCGCACCTTCGGACTGGCCGATGTCGATGTACTTCATGTCCTGTTCAAGCTGCGCTTGCGAAACGACCGGGCCGATGTCGGTGCCGGCTTTCAACGCGTGGCCGACCTTGATCGACTTCATGCGTTCGGCCACGGCTTCGACGAACTTGTCGTGGATGCCGGAGGTGACGATGAAACGGCTCGAAGCAGTGCAACGCTGGCCGGTGGAGTAGAACGCGCTCTGCACCGACAGCTCGACCGCTTGCTTGAGGTCGGCGTCGTCGAGAATGATCTGCGGGTTCTTGCCACCCATTTCCAGCTGAACCTTGGCCTGACGCGACACACAGCTGATCGCGATCTGACGACCGACACCGACGGAACCGGTGAAGCTGATGCCGTCGACTTTCGGGCTCTGCACCATCGCATCGCCAACCACACGACCACTGCCCATCACCAGGTTGAACACACCGGCCGGGAAGCCTGCGCGGGAGATGATTTCGGCCAGGGCCCAGGCGCAACCCGGCACCAGATCGGCCGGCTTGAGCACCACGCAGTTGCCGTAGGCCAGGGCCGGGGCGATTTTCCATGCAGGGATAGCGATCGGGAAGTTCCACGGCGTGATCAGGCCAACCACGCCGAGCGCTTCGCGGGTCACTTCAACGTTCACACCCGGGCGTACCGACGGCAGGTAGTCGCCGGACAGACGCAGGCATTCACCGGCGAAAAACTTGAAAATATTACCGGCGCGGGTCACTTCACCAATGGCTTCAGGCAGGGTCTTGCCCTCCTCCCGAGCCAGCAAGTTGCCGAGTTCTTCGCGACGGGCGAGGATTTCAGTACCGACTTTATCCAGCGAATCGTGACGTGCCTGGATGCCCGAAACGGACCAGGCCGGGAACGCAGCGCGAGCGGCGTCGATCGCGGCGTGAACCTGAGCCAGATCGGCCTTGGCGTAATTGCCAATGGTGTCGGTCAGTTCAGACGGGTTGATATTGGCGCAGTACTCACTGCCCGCTACCCACTCACCATTGATGTAGTTATCAAAACGCTTTGCATCTGCCACGAGATGTTCTCCTCACGCAAAAGGCCGCTGACGAGTCAGCGGCCTTGCTTAATCGAAAGTGTTACTGCGCGCCCTGCTTGTCGATCAGTGCGGCGAGCATTTCGTACTCTTCGCGGGTCAGATCGGTCAGCGGTGCACGCACAGGACCTGCGTCATAGCCGGCAATTTTTGCCCCGGCCTTGACGATGCTCACGGCATAACCGGCCTTGCGGTTACGGATGTCCAGGTATGGCAGGAAGAAGTCGTCGATGATCTTGCCGACGGTGGCGTGATCTTCACGAGCGATCGCGTGGTAGAAGTCCATCGCGGTTTTCGGGATGAAGTTGAACACCGCCGAGGAGTAAACCGGCACGCCCAACGCCTTGTAGGCAGCGGCGTAGACTTCAGCGGTCGGCAAGCCGCCCAGGTAGCTGAAACGGTCACCGAGACGGCGACGGATCGACACCATCAGCTCGATATCGCCCAGGCCATCCTTGTAGCCGATCAGGTTCGGGCAGCGCTCGGCCAGACGTTCCAGCAGCGGCGCGGTCAGGCGGCAGACGTTACGGTTGTAAACCACCACGCCGATTTTTACCGATTTGCACACGGCCTCAACGTGGGCGGCAACGCCGTCCTGGCTGGCTTCGGTCAGGTAGTGCGGCAGCAGCAACAAGCCTTTGGCGCCCAGACGCTCGGCTTCCTGTGCGTATTCGATGGCTTGACGGGTCGAACCGCCAACACCGGCCAGGATCGGCACGCTGGTTTCGCAGGTATCGACGGCCGTCTTGATGATTTCCGAATATTCGCTGGCCGCCAGAGAGAAGAACTCACCGGTACCGCCTGCGGCGAACAACGCCGTGGCGCCGTATGGGGCCAGCCATTCGAGACGCTTGATGTAGCCCGCGCGATGGAAATCGCCCTGAGCATTGAAATCGGTAACCGGGAAAGACAGCAGACCGGAAGAGAGGATGGACTTCAGTTCTTGTGGATTCATTATTCGAACACCCTGGGTAGCAACGTATGTGTGTGTGTGTGTGAGAAACCGTTCAGCTTTCGCCGAGTTGTAGGTCATCGTACAACTTAAATAATAACCGTCAACTGCATTTCATCGCCGGCTGCATTTTTATGTAGGAGAGGCTCCTTCCTTGACGTAGGAAATTTCTCGGCTAAGATCGATTTAACTGTATACACATACAGTTATTTTGAAATCTGCCTACGACATATCAAGGAGATAGAAATGTCAGCTCTACACACAAAACCTCAGGAAACACCGAAACAGGTCATTGCCAATCTGGATGATCTTTTTACTGAACGCGGCATTACCGTCAGCGACAACGAACACGTAGTGCTGCACCTTGCCGAGCAACACATCGCGGCTCCTCAACCGCCTGCCTCAACCTCCGCGAGTGCTCTGAAAGGCAAGCCACAGCTACGTTTCGAGGGGGGTGAACACACCGCCATCGGCGACACCACGCTGCTGCGTTTCGTCAAGGATGCCCCGGCCATTCCAGCGGCCCAAGTTGAATTGCACCTGCCCAATGGCCTGGCGCTGACCTATGGCCAAGTGGTTGCGTTGGGAGGTGATTTCTATGGCATTCCCGATCAGCCCGTCAGCGAAGGCGCCACGCCTGCGGAGCGTATCCAGCGCTTTGCCAATGCCTTCAATTCACTCGCTATGCTGCCGGCCGCCAATGCCGAGGCCAAGCAGATCCTCGCCGTGATGCAGAAGGAAATCGCCGCCGTTAATCAGGCGATCCGGGAAGGCAAACAACCTCACGAGGTTTATGACGCCTTGGGAGATACGTTGTCGGAAGAGTGGAACAAGATCACCGGCGGCGGCAGTTTTGTCTCGGCCCTGTTCCCGTTGGGGCGCTATCTGAAATTGGCCGCCAACAACACCGACCATTTTGCTGAAGGGGCGCTGGCGGCCTACATCGCCGGGCATACGGTGGCGGTGCAGCAAGCGGTTCTGGCGAAAAGCAGTGGCGACGAAAAACAGCTGGAAATCGCCTACGCGATGAATGCCTTTGCTGATCATTACCTGACCGACCTGTTCTCCGCCGGCCACCTGCGTGTGCCGCGCAAGCAATTGGCAGCGGTGGTCACACCCAGCGACCTGGGCTCGTTGATCACCCGTTTCATGCACGATGAAGACAGCAAATTCGGCCTCAATGTGCGCAACGGCAATGGCGACCAATGGCGGGCCTATGGCGACAAACGCTACTTTGACGCGATCGACAGCGCCAACCGCGTGCAGGTCAATCAAGCGGTGCAGGCGTCTGCGGATGAGATCTTCGCGACGTACCTCAGCGGAGTCGCTCCATCGCCGAGCAACTTCAGCGCCTTGAAAAAGCTGCCGGACCTGCAAGCCGTGCTGAACCCGGCGGGCAATTTCTCGCCGCTGTTCAGGGTCGAGGGCAGCAAAGTGCTGCGACGCAAGGACGTCAACAACCTGAACGACACCGCCACCGTCGACGACTGGTGGGGCTGGAGCACCTACTTGCTGCTCAAGGACTACACACCCACCGGCAACGTTGCCTGATAAGGAGATCCATGATGACGATCAAATTGAAACTGGAACTTGCTTCGGGCCAATCAATGAACGGTGCGCCGCTGGAGTTATTGTCCAAGGGCGTGGTGATTGCGCGGGCGGTGGTGAATGGGCGTGGGGACGTGGTGTTTGATGCCAAGCCTGGGGTGGCTGGATTGGCGGTGAGGGTGGATCGGTCAATCCTGCGTACTGGCTGATTTTTTCATCAGGGCTACTGGCCCAATCGCGAGCAAGCTCGGCTCCCACAGGTTTTGTGTCGATCACAACCGTGTGAACGCACACAAGACACTGTGGGAGCCGAGCTTGCTCGCGATGGCATTCCAGCAGACAGCAGAAAACTCCGAACCAGAAAATTAACCCCGCTGCGCCTCAGCCTCTTCATGCGCATGACGCAGCCGCTCACGGCTATTGGTCAAGTGCAAACGCATCGCCGCTCGCGCCGCATCGGAATCCTGGCGAGCGATGGCGTCGTAAATCTCTTCGTGCTCACGACTCAGGCGATTCATGTAGTGCTGCTGGTCGTCATGGGCCAGGCGCGCCGAGTTCAGCCGCGTGCGCGGAATGATGCTGGTGCCCAGGTGGGTCATGATGTCGGTGAAGTAGCGGTTTCCGGTTGCCAGGGCAATTTGCAGGTGGAACTGGAAATCCGAGGCGACCGCATCGCTGGCGTGGGAAGCGCTTTCGTTCAGGGCGTCCAGTGCGGCTCTCATCAGACCCAACTGCTCAGGGCTGCGGCGTTGCGCGGCGAGGCCGGCGGATTCGACTTCGAGGCTGATGCGCAATTCCAGAATCGCCAACACGTCACGCAGGGTCACCACCGTCGCCGGGTCGATACGGAAGCCGCTCGGGCTCGGCGTATCGAGCACGAAGGTGCCGATGCCATGGCGGGTTTCCACCTGCCCGGCCGCCTGCAAGCGGGAAATCGCTTCGCGCACCACGGTGCGGCTGACGCCATGGGCGTCCATGATCGCCGACTCGGTGGGCAATTTGTCGCCGCGCTTGAGGAGACCGTCGCGGATCTGCTCGGACAGCACCGTCACCAATTCCTGTGCGAGGCTGCGGCGCTTGCGAGGGAGGCGGGGTGCGTCAATCGGGTTTTCCATGGTGAACATCTGTCTCGAAAATTCGGCTGAAACCGCATCATAGCTCAACGCGGTTGTACGATCACCGTCGGTGAATATCGCCCGCCGTAGGAGCAAGGCTTGCCCGCGATGGCCATTACTCGGTCTATCCGAGCGACTGCGTTATCGTTCATCGCGGGCAAGCCTTGCTCCTACGGGCATTGTGGTGTTCAGGCGGTCACGGTCTGGTCCACCAAATGGCCGTTCTCGATGCGAACATGCCGTGGATGGAAACGCTTCAGGCTGCTGCGATGCCCGACGCTGATAATGCTCAGCCCTGGCAACTCATCGATCAGCGCTTGATACAACGAAGCCTCATCCTCTTCGTCCATCGCCGACGTCGCTTCGTCCATGTACAGCCATTGCGGGGCGTACAGCAGCGCGCGGGCAAATGCCAAACGTTGCTGTTCACCCGGCGAGAGCATGCGCTGCCAGTGGTTGGCTTCATCCAGACGTCCAACAAGATGCGGCAATCGGCAGGTTTCCAGCACGTGAACGTAGCGTTCTTGCGTATAGGTATCGCCAGGCTGTGGATAACTCAGCACTTCGCGCAGGCTGCCAATCGGCAGATAAGGCTTTTGCGGCAGGAACAGGTAGCGCGCCGATGGCAGGCGAATGCTGCCGTGGCCGCGCGGCCACAAGTGCCCCATGGCTCGCAACAAGGTCGACTTGCCGCTGCCGGAACGCCCGCTGAGCATGACACGCTCGCCCTCTTCCACCGCCATATCGGCGTTGGTCAGCAAGTGACGACCGTCCGCCAGATCGAGGCCCAGGTTGTGGATCTTCAGTTCCGTGCCCTGATTCTGCACGTCGATGGCCTGCTGGCGCTCTTCATTGTCGGTCATGGCCTGACGGAAGCTGAGCAGACGGTCACAGGTGGCACGCCATGAGGCGAGGTTCTGATACGCACTGATAAACCAGCTGAAGCTTTCCTGCACATTGCCGAATGCCGAGCTGATTTGCATCAGCTCACCGAGTTCGATCTTGCCGGAGAGGTAACGCGGCGAGGCAACAATGAACGGGAAAATGATGGCCGCCTGGCTGTAACCGGCGGTAAAGAATGTCAGGCGTTTGGACACTTTCATGATGTCCCAGAAGTTATGCCAGACCATTCCGAAGCGGCCGCTCAACCGACGATTTTCGTTCGGCTCTCCGTTATATAACGCAATGCTTTCGGCATTCTCGCGAATCCGTACCATGGAGAAACGCAGGTCGGCTTCGAAGCGTTGTTGTTGGTTGTTCAGACCGATCAAGCGGCGACCGATCAAATGCGTCAACCAGCTGCCTACCACTGCGTAAACCAGTACGCACCAGAACATGTAGCCGGGAATAGTGATACCGAAGACTTCAATACTGCCCGACACGCCCCACAGAATGATCGAGAACGACACCAGGCTGACGATATTGCGCAGCAGCCCGATACCCAGCTCAAGGGTGTTGGAGGTGAAGTTGTTAAGGTCTTCGGAAATCCGCTGGTCCGGGTTATCGGTGTAACCGCCCTGCTCCAGCTGGTAGTAGTTTTTGTTGCCGAGCCAACGGGCAAAGTGCTTCTCCGTCAGCCAGGCTCGCCAGCGGATGGTCAGCATCTGTGTCAGATAAAGCCGGTACACCGCACCGACAATCGCCACGGCGGCAATCACGCAGAAATACAGAATCAGCTGCCAGAACGCGGCTTCATCTTTCTTTTGCAAGGCGTTGTAGAAGTCCTTGTACCAGGTGTTGAACCACACCGAGATTCCCACGCTGATCAGCGACAGCGCAATCACTGCAATCAACAGCGTCCAGGCCTTGGCCTTCTCTTCACTTTGCCAATAGGGCGTGATAATCGCCCAGACTTTGCGGAAAAACTGCCCGCGCACGGCATCGTTGACCGCGGAATATTCAGCGTTCTGATTCATGAATAAGGCTCGATAGAGAAAAGAACACGCACGAACCGATCATAGTAGATCGGCTCGGGTTATCGCGAGGACTCTGACGATGATCGTTCAGCGTCCGTTCAGCGACGCACGGGGCGCTTCTGTAGTTTGCGCTGCAAGGTGCGGCGGTGCATGCCCAGGGCGCGAGCGGTGGCAGAGATATTGCCTTCGTGCTCGGTCAGCACGCGCTGGATGTGTTCCCACTGCAAACGGTCCACCGACATCGGGTTTTCCGGCACCAGGGAATCGAGGTCAGCGTGCTCGGAAAGCAGCGCAGCCAGCACGTCGTCGGCGTCGGCCGGTTTGCACAGGTAATTGCAGGCGCCGCGCTTGATCGCCTCGACGGCGGTGGCAATGCTCGAATAACCGGTGAGGATCACCACGCGCATTTCCGGGTCCAGTTCAAGCAGTTTGGGCAGCAAGACCAAACCCGAGTCGCCGTCCATTTTCAAGTCCAGCGCGGCGTAATCCGGCAGATCGGCCTGAGCGATGGTCAGGCCTTCTTCGGCAGAGCCTGCAGTGCTGACGCGAAAACCGCGGCGGGCCATGGCGCGTGCCATCACGCGGGTGAAGGTGGCATCGTCGTCGACCAACAGCAAATGCGGCAGTTCTTCGCCTTCAACTTGGATATCGTCACTCATGTTCGTCTCCTCGGGCGACACGGGGCAGGCGCAGCTCGGTGAGCGTGCCGCCTTCCTCATGACTGTAGAGTTTCACTGAGCCGCCGGCGCGTGTCACGCTGGCCTTGCTCAAAAACAGGCCCAGGCCGAAACCTTTGCCCTTGGTGGTAAAAAACGGTTTGCCGATCTGCTCGGCGATGGCCAGCGGCACACCGGCGCCGTGGTCACGAATGCTGATGGTCAGGTTTTCAAAATCCCAGTCCAGCGTCACTTGCAGCCCTTCGGGGCAAGCATCGGCGGCGTTGTTCAGCAAATTCAGCAACGCCTGGGTCAGGTCCGGTGGCGGCGCCATGCGCGGCACGGTGCCCTGCCCCAGGCGCTGGAACCGGTAACTGGCTTCCGGGCGCATCAGGTGCCAGCGGTTCAGCGCTTCATCGAGCCAGTCGGTGACGTCCTGCATCTCCACCGCCAAGCGGCGATTGGCTTCGGCGGCACGCACCAGTTGCTGCAAGGTTTCTTTGCAGGCCTTGACCTGATCCTGCAGCACCTTCAGATCATCCTGCAACATCGGGTCTGGATGATCCTGTTGCATCTCTTTGAGCAACACGCTCATGGTCGCCAGCGGCGTGCCCAATTCGTGAGCCGCACCAGCCGCTTGCGTCGCAACAGCCAGCAATTGCTGGTCACGCAGGCCTTCCTCGCGACGAATGGCACGCAGCTCTTCCTGACGGCGCAACTCTTCGGCCATGCGCGCAGCGAAAAAGGTAATCACCGCCGCAGCCAGCGCGAAGCTCAGCCACATGCCGTAGACCTGCAGGTTTTCCCGGGCAATCGGGAAGGTTTGCAACGGATAGAAACGCGCCAGCAGCAAGGTGTACATCGTCAAGGCGATACCGGACAGGATCACCGAATAGCGCCAGGGCAAGGTCACAGCGGCAATCGTCAACGGCACCAGGTAATAAGAGACGAACGGGTTGGTCGAGCCACCGGAGAAATACAACAGGGCGCTGTGGATAAACAGGTCGCAGGCCAGCTGCAGCGCGTATTCGAGCTCCGTCACCGGCCACGACGTGCGCAGGCGAACCGCCGTGAATACGCACAGCAGCGTCGAGCAGGCGAGGGTCATTGCCAGTTGCACCCACGGCAGCGGCAGCAGGTCCAGCCAGTAGGCCAACCCCACGGAACCGGCCTGAGCGGCGAGCACCAATGTGCGGATGAACGTCAGCCGCCAGAGGTTCTGGCGAGTAGCAGAAGTGATTTGAACGGGGGCGAGCATGAGCTCTCCTGATGAGCGCTCCAGGCGGATCGCACGGAGTATAACCAAGCGCGGGGGCTGGCAGGCAAAAGTGCGGCAAACCGCCACATGGCAATGGCCAACACAAACCCTTGTAGCAGCTACAGGCGATCGCGTTGATCTGTATAGAAGTTGTAACTGGGCGAACCGGATCATTAAAGCTAGAGTCTGATGGTTTCACGCAGGCTTGGACCTGACACCTGCGCACCGCCCAAGGAGTTTTCATGCACACATTTCGCCGCAGCGCCGCCCTTCTCGCCCTGAGCATTGGCACCCTCGCCAGCCTCCCGACCCTGGCCGCCGACGAGCTGCACTACAACCAGATCTCCCTGCGCGCTGAAGTCAGCCAGGAAGTGGCTCGCGACCTGATGATCGTGACCCTCTACACCGAAGAACAAAACACCGACCCGGCCAAACTCGCCGCCGACGTCAGCACCACCATGAACAAAGCGCTGGCCCAGGCCAAACAAGTCAAAGACATCACCTTGCGCCAGGGCAGCCGCAACAGCTACCCGATCTACGACACCAAGGGCCAGAAAATCACCGGCTGGCGCGAACGCGCCGAACTGCGCCTGGAAAGCTCCGACTTTGCCGCCCTGTCGAAATTGACCGGCGAACTGCTGACCGACCTGAAAATGGGCGGCATGGACTTCGCCATCGCCACGCCAACCCGCAAGGCCAGTGAAGACGCGCTGCTCAAAGATGCCGTGACGGCCTTCAAGGCCCGCGCGCAACTGGCGACCGATGCACTGGGCGGCAAGAGCTACAAAATCGTTAACCTGAACCTGAACAGCAACGGTTATCCACAACCCTACATGCGCGGGCCGATGATGATGAAAGCTGCCGCAATGGATTCGGCGCCGGTGACCCCGGATGTGGAAGCCGGCACCAGCCAGGTCAGCATGACGGCGGATGGGTCGATTGAAGTGTTGATG
>NZ_JBFUBK010000139.1:0-13882 GCF_056405815.1 Pseudomonas sp. P1_F1_2
CTGCTTCGCAGCCGAACGCAGGCTTCGCCAGCTGCTACAAAGTGTGTCGCGGCTTAACGCTTGTTGAGCCCCCGCGCCAATCGATCCCCGCCCAACTGAATCACCGCCACCAACACCACCAGCAACACAATCACCGTCAGCATGATCTGGCTGTCGAATCGCTGATAGCCATACCGATACGCGATGTCGCCCAATCCGCCGGCACCAATCGCCCCGGCCATGGCCGACGAGTTGATCATCGTCACCAGCGTAATCGTGAAACCGCCGACAATCCCCGGCAGCGCCTCGGGCAGCAGCACATGCCAGACAATGTGCCAACGCCGGCACCCCATCGCCTGCGCCGCTTCGATCAAGCCGAAATCGACCTCACGCAAACTGACTTCGGCGATGCGCGCAAAGAATGGCGTCGCGGCAATGGTCAGTGGAACCACCGCCGCCCAGACGCCATACGTCGTGCCGACAATGAGCCGGGTAAACGGAATCAGCGCTACCATCAAAATCAAAAACGGAATCGAGCGGAACAGGTTCACGAATGCGCCCAACGCGCGGTTCAGCGTCGGCGCTTCGTAGATGCCACCCTTGGAACTGGTGACCAGAAACACCGCCAGCGGAATGCCCACCAGCAGCGCGATCAATGACGATACGCCGACCATCAGGAAGGTGTCGATGAAGCCTTGCAGCAAGCGATCAAACCACATAACCCAGCACCTCCACCTGTTGCGCCCATTGGCTGGCGCGCTGGCGCAGGTCTTCGGCATCGAACGGTGAGCCGCTCACCGCCAACAACAACTGCCCCAGCGCATGGCCCTGAATCCGTTCCACGCCACCCTGCAACAACTTCACCCGGCCGCCGAGGGCGGCGAATAATGCCGCCAGATCCGGCTCATCGCTGGCGCTGCCGGTGAACTGCAAACGCAGCACCACAGCGGCATCCGGGCTCTGCGATTGCGCTCGCAAGCGATTGTGCAATTCCTCCGGCAAGGCGTGTTGCAGCGGCGCCAGCAGCGTTTTGCTGACCTCGTGCTGCGGATCGCCGAACACTTCCCACACAGGCCCCTGCTCGACGATCTTCCCGTGCTCGAGCACCACGACGCGGTCGCAAATATCGCGGATCACCGCCATTTCGTGAGTGATCAAAACGATGGTCAAACCCAGGCGCTGATTGATCTCGCGCAACAGGCCGAGGATCGATTGGGTGGTCTCCGGGTCCAGCGCCGAAGTGGCTTCGTCGCACAGCAAAATCGCCGGGTCATGCACCAGCGCACGGGCGATGCCGACGCGCTGTTTCTGCCCGCCGGACAGCTGCGCCGGGTAGGCCTGGTGCTTGCCTTGCAGGCCCACCAGTTCCAGCAGTTCACGAACCTTCTGCTCGCGTTTGTCCTTGGGCACACCGGCGACTTTCAGCGGCAACTCGACGTTCTGCCACACCGTTTTGGCTGACATCAGGTTGAAGTGCTGGAAGATCATGCCAATGCGCCGACGCAGCGCCACCAGACGGTCTTCATCGAACTCGCCGATGTCCACCTGATCGATCAATACGCGACCGCTGCTCGGTTGTTCCAGACGGTTGATGGTGCGGATCAACGACGATTTGCCGGCGCCGCTGCGGCCGATGATGCCAAACACTTCGCCGCGCTGTATCGCCAGGTCGACGCCGTGCAGTGCCGCCACCGGGCCTTGTTGGCCGTCGTAGGTTTTGCCCAGGCCAATGAAACGCACGTGGGCGCGGTTCAGGTCCGGGTGCAGTTCGGTTTGTATAGCGTTATGGGGCTCTGGAATCTCCAGTCGCCGTTGGGTGGCTGCCGTCATCCTCAGCTTTCCCAGCCAGCTTGGTAGAGCTTGCCGTGAGCCTTGTCCAGTGCGGCACGAACGGCCGGTGAATGCTGATAAATGTCGACGAATTTGATCAGGCGCGGGTCGGTTTTACTCTTGGGCTGGATCACGAACTGGATCACGTATTCCTTGTGGTCGAGGCCGTCGAACAGCAGCGCAGAGCCGGCATCGAACGTCTTCGCCAGACGGATGTAGGCCGGGTAGCCCTGGACCAGATCCGCATCGTCGTAGGCGCGCACCAGTTGCACGGCTTCGACTTGCAGGATTTTGATGTTCTTCGGATTGGCGATGATGTCGTCTTCGGTGGCCTTGTAGCCCACGCCCGGTTTGAGCGTGATCAGCCCTGCCTTGGCCAGCAGTTGCAGACCGCGACCGCTGTTGATCGGGTCGTTGGCGATGGCGACGCTGGCGCCTTGCGGGAGCTCCTCGAAACTTTTGTATTTCTTCGAGTAGAGGCCGACGTTGTTGATGATCCCCGGTGCGAACGGCACCAGGTCAAAACCCGAGGCGGCCTTGGCGTTTTCCAGGAACGGGACGTGCTGGAAATAGTTCACGTCGATGTCGCCAGCCGCCAAGCTGACGTTGGGGGCGATCCAGTCGCTGAACTCCACCAAATCGACTTGCAGGCCTTGTTTTTTGGCTTCTTCGACGGCGGCCTCCAAGGGGATGGCGAAGGCGGCGGTGGTGCCGATTTTCAATGGCGCGTCGGCGGCGAAGGTAATGGAGCTGAAGAGGCCGAGGGCCAGAGCCAGTGCTTTGACTGGGTGGGAGAGGTCGTACTTTTTCATGATGAGTTATCCAGTCAGTGCATTAAGTTTGTGGTGCTTGGTAGGGCCTCATCGCGAGCAAGCTTTGCTCCTACAGGTATGGGTGTGGCCCATAAAAAAGGCCCCCCTGAATCTGTAGGAGCAAGGCTTGCCCGCGATGCTTTTAGCGGCGAAACGCCGAGCCAGTGTGTTGCTCAGGCAAAAGCGCCTCTGCGTGAAACAGTTTTTCGCGCAAGCTGCCCGCGTCATAAGCGGTCTTGTACGACCCGCGGCGTTGCAGCTCCGGGATCACCCACTCAATGAAATCCACATAGCTTTCCGGCGTGACAATCCGTGTCAGGTTGAAGCCGTCCAGACCGGTTTCGGCGATCCACGATTCCAGTTCATCCGCCACTTGTTCAGGCGAACCCACCAGCGTGATGTAGCGGCCACCGAGCGCGTGTTGCTCCAGCAATTTGCGCCGGGTCCAATCGTTGTTTTGCAGGTTTTTGGTCGCCGACTGAATCGCGTTGCTCTTCACGTACTGGATCGGTTCGTCGATGGCGTACTCGGAAAAATCGATGCCGGTAGACGCCGAGAAATGCGCCACGCCAGCCTCGGCACTGGCGTAGCTCAGGTACTCGGCGTGCTTGGCCCAGGCGAGTTCCTCGGTGGCGCCGACAATCACGTTCAGCCCCATGAACACCTTGATGTCCTCGGGTTTGCGCCCGGCCTCGACGGCGCTGGCACGCACCTTGTCCACCTGGATTTTGGTCGACGGTTTGTTCTGGCCACTGATGAACACGCACTCGGCATGCCGACCGGCGAACAGCAAACCGCGATCCGAACTGCCGGCCTGAAACAGCACCGGTGTACGTTGTGGCGACGGCTCGCACAGGTGATAACCCTCGACCTGATAGAACTCGCCCTTGTGCTCGACCTTGTGCACTTTGTCCGGTTGGGCATAGATCCGCTGCTCGCGGTCGTTGAGCACCGCGCCGTTTTCCCAACTGCCTTCCCAGAGTTTGTAGAGCACCTCCAGGTATTCATCGGCCTGGTCATAACGACGGTCGTGTTCCACCTGCTCGCTCAGGCCCATGGCCTTGGCGGCGCTGTCGAGGTAGCCGGTGACGATGTTCCAGCCGACCCGGCCGCGGCTCAGGTGATCGAGCGTCGACATGCGCCGGGCGAACAGGTACGGCGGTTCGTAAGTGAGGTTGGCGGTCAGGCCGAAGCCGAGGTTTCTGGTTACCGCCGCCATGGCCGACACCAGCAGCAGCGGGTCGTTGACCGGCAGTTGGATCGACTCCTTGAGCGGCACCTCCACCGAGTTCTGGTAGACGTCGTACACGCCGACGATGTCGGCGATGAACAATCCGTCGAACAGCCCGCGCTCCAGCAATTGCGCCAGCTCCGTCCAGTATTCGATCGTCATGTACTGCGTGGAATTGTCCCGTGGATGGGTCCACAGGCCGTGGTTGATGTGCCCGACGCAGTTCATGTTGAACGCGTTGAGCAAGATCTTCTTTTTGGCGTCGGCCATCAGATGGTCCCTCGTAGCGGAGGGTTTTCATCGTTGAGGTAGTAGTTGCCCACTGCGTGATATTTCCAGCGCACCGGGTCGTGCAGGGTGTGCACGCGGGCGTTGCGCCAGTGTCGATCCAGCCCATGTTCGATCAAGGTGGCTTGGCTGCCGGCCAGTTCAAACAGCGTGCTGCCGGCGGCGAGGGAAATCTCGGTACTGATGGCCCGGGCTTCGGCGACGGCAATCGAGGCGGCGGCGACGGTTTCGGCGTTAGTTGCGGTTTGAGCGATGTCGAGGAATTCACCGGCGCGTTCCAGCAGGGCTTCAGCCGCATGCAAGCGAATGCTCAAGTGGCCGAAGCTTTTGAGGGTCAGCGGGTCGTCAGTGGCTTTTTCGTGGGTGGCGTCGATCCACGGGCGGGTTTTGGTCCGGACAAAATGCAGCGCGTCTTCATACGCCGCGCGGGCGATACCGGTGTCGATGGCCGCGTGAAGAATCTGCGCCAACGGCCCGACGGTGGTCGGGCGTTCGAACGCGCTTTGAAAGGGGATCACGTCCTCGGCCGCCACATACACGTCTTCGAACACCACCGAACCGCTGCCGGTGGTGCGTTGGCCAAAGCCGCTCCAGTCGTCGATGACCGTCAGGCCTTGGCTATCGCGCGGGACGAACGCCAGTTGCTGCACGCCGTTTTCATCCACCACCGAAGTGGGAATGCGTTGCGCGTAAATGGCGCCGGTCGCGTAGAACTTGCGACCGCTGATGCGATAACCGTCGCCGTCACGCTTGAGGCTGGTGATGCGCTCGTGCGCGGTTTTTGTGCCGAGCTCGGCGAGCGCATTGCCGAAGCGCTGGCCGGCCAATACCTCGGCGTACAAGCGTTTTTTCTGCGCATGGCTGCCGTTCACGCGCAGCACTTCGAGGGCATAAAAATGATTCTGCGGGATTTGCCCGAGCGAGCCGTCAGCCTGGGCAATCAAGGCGATCACCTTGGCCAGCGTCACGTTGGAAACCCCGGCGCCGCCGTACTCCTTTGGCACGCTGATGCCCCACAGGCCCGAGCGGGAAAACACTTCCAGTTCCGGGTGCGGCAGTCGGCGTTCGCGGTCGCGCAGGGCACTGTCGCGTTTGAAGTCTTCGGCCAGATCGCTGGCGACGACCAGGGCTTGCTCGTCGCTGGTGATGACCGCGACGTGGTGAGAATAAGTCATGTGTTTCTCCAGAGATCTGGTCAAAAAAGGGTGCTGGTCGTCAGATCCAGGAATGCCGCGCCGGCAAGGTGCCGTTGAGGTGATAGGTGCCGACGGCGTGATATTTCCAGCGCACGGGGTCGTGCAGCGTGTGCACGCGGGCGTTGCGCCAGTGGCGGTCGAGGTTGAATTCGGCGAGGGTGGCGCGGCTGCCGGCCAGTTCGAAAAGCTTTTCGCTGGCCAGCAGCGAGATCTCGGTGGTCAGCACTTTGGCTTCGGCCACGGCAATCGAAGCGCGGGCGGCAGACTCGGGGGTGAGGGGGGCGGCGTTGACCTGGTCAAGCACTTGCCCGGCCTTGCGCAGCAACGCTTCGGCGGCGTGCAGCTCGATTTTCAACTTGCCGATGTCTGCGATCACATACAGGTCATCGCTGGCCCGTTCGACCTTGGCGTCGATCCACGGACGGGCGCGGGTTTTCACGAAGTCGATGGCATCATCGATGGCGCCCCGGGCAATCCCGGCGTCGATGGCGGCTTGAATCAGTTGCGACACGGCGCCCTGAATATTCGGCTTATCGTTGATCTTCCAGTTATCCACCACCAGCTCGGCATCGACCCGCACGTTGTTGAGCAAAATAGTGCCGCTGGCAGTGGTGCGCTGACCGAAGCCCGACCAGTCATCAACGATGCGCAGCCCCGGGGTGCCACGACGGACAAAGGCCAGCACTTGCTTGCCGTCATCGTTCAGCGCCTTGACTGCGACCCAGTGGGCGAACAGCGCGCCCGTGGAGTAAAACTTCTGGCCATTGAGGACAAAGCCGTCGCCGTCGGCGGTAATGCGCGCCTTGAGCTCCAGGGTGTTTTTAGTGCCGCGTTCAGGCCCTGCATTGCCGATGCGCCAGCCGTCGAGCACGCTTTTGAACAGCTGCTTTTTCTGCGCTTCAGTGGCGCTGCCAAGCACCAGGTTGAGAATGCCGAACTGGTTTTGCGGGATCTGTCCCAGTGCCGGGTCTGCTGCGGAAATGATCGCGAAGACTTCGGCCAGGGTGACGAACGAAACCTGTGGGCCACCGTATTCACGCGGGATGGCAATGCTGCCCAATCCGCTGCGGGTGAACTGTTCGATTTCCGACCAGGGCAACTTGCGCTGCCGGTCACGTTTGGCCGCGTGCAGACGGGCGACTTGCGCCAGCTCATGGGCGGCTTCGATGGCTTGAGCATCGTTGCGCAGGACCTGTGCGGGCAACAACAACGGGGCGATGTCCAGATCACTCTGAACGTGGGCTTCTGCCAGACTGGACATCAGTGCCGCTCCTTGGCTGCACGCAATGCCCTGGCGATCTGCACTGGGGTGATTGTGTTCCGGACCATACCTACCTCACATCTCATGGGATCGCCGCGTGGTGGCGACGAATAAAAACAAGAATGTCCGGTGGTCCGGTGCATATACCCTAAGCGTGTATAAAAAATTAATAAACTAACTTTTAGGAATATACATAGAAGGGGTGGCATACACCCATTTGATGAGTGTGCGCATACCCCTGTAGCAGCAGGCTTCGCCAGCTGCTACAGGATCGAGATCGCCCAGTGCCACAGAGAGATCAGCGTTTTCGGGGTTCAGCGGCCATCAACATGTCCTTGGGCGGCACCTTCAGATACGGATTCGCGCAGCCGATCTTCAGCCAGCGCGGTGGCGCCCAGCGTGAGTTATTGCCCACGTGGTCGAGGATGCAATACGTCACTTCCAGCCGCAGGTCTTCACCCGCTTCGAGAATGATCGCCGGCGGCACCCACACCTGAATCGGCTGGCCTACTTCGTCCGCCTTGAGCCGGGGCAGGTCCATGCGCACATCGCCCCAACGCAGGGTGATTTCGTCGTCGATGGCCATGTTCAGGTAAGGCTCGATGGTCAACGGGACGCCGCGTTTGATCTGATTCGGATTGACTCCTTGGCGGCGGATAGTCTCGGGGATGCCGACGGGTGCAAGGTTTTGGTTTTCGTCGCCGCCCTGGGCGGAGTGCGGGCCGCCAGGGCCATCCAGTTTGATCTGGACGCGGGTGGCCGGTGACAACGCCGGGTCTTGCCCGACCTGCATGACCTTGTAGTGGATGCGTGCGCAGCCGTTAGCGATGAAACTTTGCGGCACTCGCAGGCTGATCACGTTGCCGCTGTCGTCGGCAGTCAGCACCCTGGAGGCGACGTAGCAGTTGTTCCAGAACAGTTCGATAAGGTCGCCTGCGTCCATGCGGGAGTAGGGTGCGATGTCGATCATGAGGTGAGCCGCCGAGATCATGTTGACGCCGGCCTTGTGCGATTGCGCCAGGGTCGGGGCCGCAAGTTCGGGTGTGTTCGAAGTGCTTGTCATGGGGTTTCTCCTTGAAGCCTTGCAGCGAAGTTCCGTTTCTGAAAGATCAAAAGGCGTGCATTACCCAGCAACATAACGGCTCATTATTGGGCCGTTAAATAATGATTGAGTGCGAAAGTTGGCGCCTGTTGGTGACTAGATAAGAGTGCGCTTGAATAGGTGTAAATAGAGCTGGCTAGTTAAGTGCTGGATAACTTGTTATTCAGAATAATCCTACGTGGTGAAGTTAATAAGCGTCAGCGCTTCGTCGAATATGACCACGGTTTGAAGGCGCGTGAGGGCGGGCAACGGTCAAAAGTCGCAGCGTCGATATAAACGAATTCCAGGCGGGAAAGATCTGTTGCAGGACATATATATGTACCGCACAAAGTGTTGGATGAATTATCTAAAGTGTGAGCTGGAAAAGTAGCTTAGAAGGGGGGTGTCGCTGGGGTAGTTGTTACTTCCGTCCATGGAAGTTAACAAGTAGTTGCGCGCGACTCAGGAGTGGGCGTTGTTCAGAAACTTGCTGAGGAACTGTTTTGTCCGTTCTTCTTTCGGGTTGGCAAACAACGCTTTTGATTCGCCTTGCTCGACGATCACGCCCTTGTCGAAAAACACCACGCGATTGGCCACGTCCCGGGCAAAGCCCATTTCGTGAGTGACGATGACCATGGTGCGCTTCTCCTCGGCCAGGCCGCGGATGGTCGCCAACACTTCACCGACCAGTTCCGGGTCGAGCGCCGAGGTCGGCTCATCGAACAGGATCACTTCCGGTTCCATCGCCAGCGCACGGGCAATCGCCACACGCTGTTGCTGACCCCCGGAAAGGCGTCGCGGGTAAGCATCTTCCTTGCCCGCCAGCCCCACCTTGGCCAAGAGCTTTTTGCCCAGGGCAATGGCTTCGGCCTGCGGGATCTTCTTGACGATGATCGGGCCTTCGATGACGTTTTCCAGCGCAGTGCGATGCGGGAACAGGTTGAAGTTCTGGAACACGAAACCCACGTGTTGACGCAAGCGTCGCACCAGGCCTTGCTGCTGGTTCAGTGGACGGCTGCCATCGATCTCGATATCACCGACCTTGATCCGGCCGCTGCTCGGCTCTTCCAGAAAATTCAGGCAACGCAGGAACGTGGTTTTACCCGAGCCACTGGGCCCGATGATCGCCACGACCTCGCCTTCCTTCACTTCCAGATCGATGCCATTGAGCACCACTTGACCCTTGAACTGCTTTGTCAGTTTTTCCACGACAATCATTGGGTCAGGACTCCTGGTCGTGCCGATTGACCCGTGCTTCCAACTGGTTTTGGAGGTGCGACAGCACCGTGGCCAGAACCCAGTAGATCAGCGCGGCGGCAAGATACATGGTGAAAATTTCAAAGGTGCGGGCGGTAATCAGCTGCGCCTGACGGAACAGTTCCGGCACCTGGATGGTAGCGGCCAGCGCCGTGTCCTTGACCAGCGAAATGAAGCTGTTGCCCAACGGCGGCAAGGCCGTGCGCATCGCCTGCGGCAGGATGGCCCGGCGCAGGGTTTGCGCACGGGTCATGCCGATACTCGCGGCGGCTTCCCATTGGCCGCGCTCGATGGAGCTGATCGCGGCACGCAGGATTTCGCAGGCATAGGCGGCCATGTTCAGCGAGAAGCCGATCAGGGCCGCTGGCAGCGGATCAAGTTCGATGCCCAATTGCGGCAAGCCGTAATAGATCACGAACAGTTGCACCAGCAACGGCGTGCCGCGAAAGAACGACACGTAGATGCGGGCAATCCAGCTCACCAGCTTGAAGCGCGACAGGCGCATCAGTGCCAGGCCGAAACCCATCAGCAGGCCGAAAAACATTCCGCCCAGGCTGAGGATCACTGTGTAGTACGCGCCCTTGAGTAGAAAGGGCACGGAATCCAGTGCGAGTTGGAAAGCTTCTTCCATTATTGAGTGACGTCAGCGTTGAAGTATTTTTCCGAGAGCTTTTTCAGGGTGCCGTCGGCGCGCAGTTTGTCGATGGCCTTGTTCACAGCGGCCAGCAACTCAGGTTCGCCTTTGCGCAGGGCGATGCCGGCTTCCTGGCGAGAGAACGCGTCGCCGGCGGCGGAGGTGTCCTTGGCTTTCTTGGCGTACTCCAGAGCGGCCAGACGGTCGATCAGAATGACGTCGATGCGCCCGACACGCAGGTCCTGGAACTTGGTTGGGTCATCTTCGTAGGTGCGGATGTCAGCCTTTGGCACATTGGTTTTCACCCACTCTTCGTAGTTGGTGCCCAGGCCAACGCCGACTTTCTTGCCAGCCAGGTCAGCGGCGGACTTGATGTTCAGATCGGCGGCCTTCTTCGTCAGCACCAGCGCCTGAATCCCGGAAACGGTGTACGGCTCGGAGAAGTCGTACTTCTTCTTGCGCTCTTCAGAGATGGTCACCTGGTTGATGACGGCGTCCAGACGCTTGGATTCCAGCGCCGCGAGGATGCCGTCCCATTTGGTGGGTTGCAGCTTGACCTTCACGCCCAGCTCTTTGGCCAGGGCTTCGGAGAATTCGACTTCGAAGCCGGACAGTTTGCCGTCGGCGTCGACGAAGCTGAACGGTGGGTAAGTGCCTTCCAGGCCGACGTTGATAACGCCAGCGTCTTTGATTTTTTGCAGTTGCTCACCGGCAACTGCTTGCCCCAGCAGACCAGCGCTCAGCGCCAGGCCCAGTGAACCTACCAGCAGGTTACGACGTAGTGCGGAAAAATTCATGACAAGCCCCTGTGTTTTCTTATGGAAGACGCATTAGGAAAGTTGGCAAATTCGGGAATTGAACGACTGCAATATCCTGCCCTAAAGCAGCATATGCGTCTTGCTACAAATTCGCCTGCGGCGTGACTATATGATGACGCCTATAGAATTGAAAATACTCAATGCTGTATTTTATATTCTTAAATTGCATATAAGATTGGATCGTTCCCACGCTCCACGTGGGAACGCCTCAAGGGACGCTCCGCGTCCAGTGACGCAGAGCGTCACGGGCTGCACTCCCACGCAGGGCGAGGGAGCGATCAGTCAGCGTCTCGGTTAGAGAAAATCCTTGTAGGCAAACAACGCCGGAGCCCCACCGGTGTGCAAAAAGATAATCGGTCCTTCATCGAATCGCTGGCGACCGATGCCGTCCAGCAACCCGGCCATGGCCTTACCGGTATACACCGGGTCGAGCAGCAAACCTTCCTGACTGGCCAGTAGCTTCACCGCTGCCAGTGTCCCGGCATTCGGCTCGCCATAGCGCGGTGCGAAATACTCGTCCCACAACTCGACCTTGAAGCTCGCCGGCAACTTCACGCCCAACAACTCGGCGGTACGCTCGGCCAGGCCCTGCACCTTCGGGCGCTGGTCTTCATCGCTACGGGAAACCGTGACACCAATCACTGGCAAATCCGGCAGTGCTTCACTCAGCGCCAACGCCAAACCGCTGTGGGTGCCGGCGCTGCCGGAGGCCAGGACCACGGCAGCAAATTGTAGCCCGGTGTCCTTGATCTGCTCGGCCAGTTCCAGGCCGGCGCGCACGTAACCCAATGCGCCCAGCGCATTCGAGCCGCCTATCGGCACCAGATAAGGATTTTTGCCGTTATTGCGCAGTCGTGTGGCCAATGCCTCCAATTGCTCATCGGCGTTGTCGAGGTTTTCGACCAACTCGACCTTGGCATCGAACAGGTCCAGCAACAGACGATTGCCGTTACCGATGTAGTTGGCGTCGTCGGTGCCCAGCGGGTTTTCCAGCAGCGCAACGCAACCCAGGCCCAGTTTGGCGGCAATGGCGGCGGTCTGGCGCACATGGTTGGATTGCAGCGCCCCCGCGGTGATGAGCGTGTCGGCGCCTTGTGCCAGGGCATCGGCGGCGAGGTATTCGAGCTTGCGCAGCTTGTTGCCGCCCATGGCCAGTGGCGTCAGGTCATCGCGTTTGACGTACACATCGCGGCCCAGCCAGGTCGACAAGCGTTCAAGTTTTTCCAGGGCAGTGGGGTGGCCGAGTAAATCGAGACGGTTAAAGCGAGCGAGCTGTTGTTTGATCATGGGTCCGTACTGGCGCAGAAAGATTGTCAGGACTATAGGCACGCCCATTTGCCTGGGCAACCGCCAATCGCTTATAGCCAAAGATTCTGAACTCTGCACAATTGGTTCTTAATTCGACCTCAAGACCTTGCCGTAAAGTAATGGCCGTTAATGCGGCCAGACTGTCCGGCCGCCTGTGAGGAGTTTTTTACCGTGAGCGAGCGTTCCAGTCATTGGCAACTGCAGACCATCGTCAGCCAACTGCGCGCGGCGCGTGATCAGTGGCGCGCACAAAATGGCCGCGCCAGCACAGAGCAGGGCGGTCGCGAATTGCCTTCGCGGGCGGCCATGGCGGACATTCTTGAGGCGCTGTGCGGGGCGTTGTTCCCGATGCGGTTGGGGCCGGTGGATTTGCGCGAAGAGAGTGAAGACTTCTACGTTGGCCACACCCTAGATGTGGCGTTGAACGCGCTGCTGGCTCAGGCTCGACTCGAATTGCGCTATGCCGCCCGCCACAGTCAGCAGGCCGACTCTGACATCGAAGCCAAGACCATTCAGATCATTCAGGACTTCGCGCTCGCCTTGCCGGGGCTGCGCAGTTTGCTGGATACCGATGTGCTGGCGGCCTATCACGGCGACCCGGCGGCGCGCAGTGTCGATGAAGTGTTGCTGTGCTATCCGGGCATTCTGGCGGTGATTCACCATCGCCTGGCCCACCATTTGTATCGCGCCGGTTTGCCGTTGCTGGCGCGGATCAGCTCGGAAATCGCCCACTCGGCCACCGGTATCGACATTCACCCTGGGGCGCAGATCGGTCGCAGCTTCTTTATCGATCACGGGACCGGCGTGGTGATCGGCGAAACCGCGATTATTGGTGAGCGCGTGCGGATTTATCAGGCGGTCACCCTGGGCGCCAAGCGCTTCCCGTCCGATGAGGACGGTCAATTGCAGAAGGGCCATCCACGGCACCCGATTGTTGAAGATGACGTGGTCATCTATGCCGGGGCGACGATTCTGGGGCGGATCACGATTGGCAAGGGCTCGACCATCGGTGGCAACGTCTGGCTGACCCGCAGCGTGCCGGCGGGCTGCAACTTGACACAGGCCAATCTTCAACACGATGACGGGACGCAGAAATAAACCTACAACGGATCATTCCCACGCTCTGCGTGGGAATGCCTCAAGGGACGCTCCGCGTTCCAGTTCATCCTCAAAAACCCTCCTCTTACCCCTCCTTGAGCTAGCGTACGAACAGTACCGCCGAGCCTTGCGATTAGTCCTTAGCAGCCTATCCATGTTTAACTTGAACGTTCATTCAAGTTAAACCGGCCGTTCGCGGCCCGCTCACAACAGGAGGCTTGCCTTTGCTGAGTCCGATTTCTACAGCCATGTTCAATCCCTTCGCGGTGCACGTTTCATGAGTGCATCGTCCCTCCCTCCCAGCGGTTTGATCCGCATGAATCCGCCGGTTTTTTACTTCTCGGCGAGCTTCATTCTGTTGTTCGGCATCGTTGTTATCGCCATGCCCGAACAGGCCGGTGCCTGGTTGCTGGCGGCGCAAAACTGGGCGGCCAACACGGTCGGCTGGTATTACATGCTCGCGATGACCCTGTATCTGGTCTTCGTGGTGGTCACCGCCTTGTCCGGCTACGGCAAGATAAAGCTCGGTGCCGACCACGACGAACCCGAATTCAGTTACCTGTCCTGGGCCGGCATGCTGTTCGCCGCAGGGATCAGCATCACGCTGTTTTTCTTTTGCGTGTCCGAACCGCTGACCCACATGCTCCAGCCGCCACAAGGCGAGGCCGGTACGGCGGACGCGGCACGTCAGGCGATGCAGATTCTGTTTCTGCACTGGGGCCTGCACGGCTGGGGCGTGTTCGCTTTTGTCGGCATGGCGCTGGCCTACTTCGCCTACCGGCACAACCTGCCGCTGGCCCTGCGTTCGGCGTTGTATCCGCTGATCGGCAAGCGCATCAACGGCCCCATCGGTTATGCGGTGGACGGGTTCGGCATCATCGCCACGGTGTTCGGTCTTGGCGCCGACATGGGCTTCGGCGTACTGCACCTCAACTCAGGGCTGGACTACCTGTTTGGCATTGCCCACACCCAGTGGATTCAGGTCGGCCTGATCACGCTGATGATGGGCGCCGCGATCATCGTTGCGGTCTCCGGCGTCGATAAAGGCGTGCGGGTGATGTCCGACATCAACATGCTGCTGGCCTGCGC
>NZ_JBFUBK010000140.1:0-13863 GCF_056405815.1 Pseudomonas sp. P1_F1_2
GCGTGCTACTGCGCAAGCGTTAATCGAGTGTTATTGAGCGTTTTCCTTGAGTTGTGATGAAGTTTCCTACATTCGTAACCGTCAGGACGCTGTAACTTTCGGAAATGACAGCAGGACAACCTTTGGGTGACGTCCTGTTGTAGTCAAATTCGAGTTCAGAACAAGGAAACTGTTTGATGGCGGCTGATGACGCGCAATTGCTGGAACGATTGCTGGCAGGGGAGCAACGCGCTTTCAAAGAGCTGGTCAGCACCTACCAGAGCGCGATGCGCGCGGTGGCGTATGCCATTGTCGGCAGTCGGCATGCCGACGAAATAGTGCAGGATGCGTGGCTGTCGGTGGTGCGTAACCTGAGCAAGTTCGAAGGGCGTTCGAGCCTCAAGACCTGGTTGCTGACCATCACCGCCAACGCGGCCAAAGGTCGCTACAAGCAAAACCGCCGCGAGGTGCTGCTTGATGACATTCCATCCCCCCACGGCACCATCGATGACGATCGTTTCTCATCCGGCGATGGCCATTGGCTGGTGGCGCCGTTTGCCTGGCATCAGGACACCCCGGAAGCGCTACTGCTCGAAAACGAGCTGCGCACATGCCTGGACTATACGTTGCTCAGTCTGTCGGAACTGCAACGCAGCGTGTTATTACTGCGCGAGCGTCAGGGGCTCGAGCTGGAGGAGATCTGTAATCTTTTGGACATCTCGCTCTCCAATGTTCGCGTGCTGCTGCATCGGGCACGGTTGAAGGTATTTGCGACCGTGGAGCATTTTGAGGAGACAGGGGAATGTTGACCTGCAAGGAACAAGTGGCACGTTCCAGCGATTATCTCGACGGTCAGTTGAGCTTTCGCGAGAAGTTGATGGTTCGGCATCATCTGATGTTCTGCCGTAATTGCCGGCGGTTCATTCGTCAGATGCGGCTGATGCAGGCGACGTTGCGTGCCATGCCGGAAGAAACGGTGCCAGACGTCGATGCACTGGCTGAACGTCTCGCTGCCGAGCGTCGCAAGGACAATCCGTAGCAGAGGATATTTATCGCGCGGATCAAGAAACAGGCTCGCGTGGATGAACCGAACGGATGATGGGGATCAATCCATCCACGCCAGACTGTAAAAGCGGCCCGGGCTTCCTTGCCCGGGTCGTGTAGCGGGGTAAATCAGAACTTCGCTTCAGCATCCAGTTGCAGGGTGTTGATGTCGGAATCGGTCTTCTTGATGCTGGCGTTGGTGTAGTCGGAGTTAGCCATGAAGTACGTGGCGCCGAGGTTGAAGTTCTTGTCCAACTCGTAACTCACTTTCAGCTTGCTGCCGCGCGAACCGGTGTAGCCGTTGGCGAAGTCGGAGTCGGTGAAGGCACCCACCACAGAGTTCTGTTGGACGTCGCGGTAGTTGTAGTCCACTGCGAAGCCGTAGAACTTGGACTTGACGCCGGCCAACCAGCCAGTGTCCTGGTCGTTGCTCGCGTCTTTGTTGTTGACGTACTGACCGTACAACGAAAGCGGTACTGGCAGGTTGGTGAAGTCGAGCTGACCAAAACCTTCATACAGCTTGAACGTTTCGCCCGGGCTGTTGCCGTTGACGGCCAGTGCGCACGGCGCGGTGACGGTGCCGGTGGTCGGGCAAGCACTGTTGCTGTCGTTGTCATACGAGTAGATGCTGCCGCCCAACGTCATTTTCATGCTGTCGGTGATGGCGAAGCGTGCACCCAACTGGCCGGCGTACAGACGCAGGTCATGCTTGAACTGCACGCCTTCACCGTCGACGTTGTCCTTGAGGGTGTAGTGACCGGCGCTACCGAACAACTCGGTGCTGCCGCTCAGCGGGTATTTGTAGGTCGCAGCCAGGCCTTCCGGGTTGATGTCGCTATCCCAGATGATGTCGCCCATGCTCACCCATTGCTGTGGCATCTTGCCGCCAACCAGGTGCAGGTTCTTGATCGCGTCAGGGTGGTAGTCGACGTAACCCTGGTCCAGCCAGATCGACTTCTTGTCGAAGTAGTTGTTCAGGTCCTGGTTGGTGGAACGGGCATCGTCGTTGTTGCCGGTGGCGATACGGATGCCGGTGTCGACTTGCGGGTTGATTTCGCTGTAGGCACCGAGGCGGGCACGAATGCGCTGACGATCCTGGTCTTTGTTGTTTGGAACGCCATCGTTGTGCACGGTTTCCTCACGGAAGCGCACGTCGCCCTTGAATTGGGTCTTGGCAGCCCACGCCAGTTTCTGGTCGAAGGTGCTCAGTTCAGTGGTTTTCTTCGCGGTTGCTGCGATCTGCTCGTTGGTCTCTTGCTGAGCCTGACGGGCGATTTGCTGATCTTTCTGATCCCGGGCCAGTTCAGCTTGCAGTTCACTGTACTGCGCAGTGGTAATCGAGCCGTTAGCCTTGAGCATGTCGAGCAGTTTGGCGTCGACTGCGGCGCTGGCCGAAACGCTCATGGCCAGCAACAGCCCGCCACACAGGGCCGCCGCAGTTTTCGTGGAAGCAAGACGCATATCAATCTCCGAAGATGAGAGTGGATGACTGAGCCATCCAGGGCACAACCGACCATTGATGGACGGAAAACAGTGGCCGGGTATAACCCGGCGCTATAAAAACAGGCGCCAGTATCGCGATGGTTTATGACAAGGCAGTGGCGAAGTGATGGCGTCTAGATGACGATAAAAAGGCTGTTTGAACTTTTTCTTCGGACGTTTGTCGGCGAAACGCGTGTGTGCAATCGGTGGCGATAAGCGATACTCGCGAGGCTTTCACGCAAGAAGTGGAGAGGAAGTTGATGCCGCTGCAACGTTTGGAAAATCTGTCTGAAATCGCACCCCAGGCCTGGGACACCCTGGTGCCTGAGAATCAGCCATTTCTGCGCCACGCCTTTCTCAGTGCGCTGGAAGACAGTGGCAGCCTGGGGCCGCATTCCGGCTGGCAGCCCGAGCATTTGTTGCACATGGAAGGTGATCGGCTGATCGCCGCGCTGCCCAGTTACCGCAAGTGGCATTCTTACGGCGAGTACGTGTTCGATCATGCTTGGGCCGATGCCTGTGAGCGAGCCGGCATCGACTATTACCCCAAATTATTGACCGCCGTGCCCTTCAGCCCGGTCAGCGGGCCACGGCTGCTGGCGGCCAGCGTCGAGGACGGTTTCGAGTTACTCAAGAGCTTGCCGGGGTATCTGGAGATTGAAGAGCTCTCCAGCGCGCACATCAATTTCACCGATTCGTTTACGGACGCGGCACTGGCCGAACAACCCGGTTGGTTGCAGCGAATAGGCTGTCAGTACCACTGGCAAAATCGCGGCTATCGGGACTTTCAGGACTTCCTCGACGTCCTGAGTTCACGCAAGCGCAAGCAGATGCGCAAAGAACGTGAACAGGTAGCGGGGCAGGGGATTGAGTTCGAATGGCTTGAGGGGCGGCAACTGGATCAGGCGCAGTGGGATTTCGTCTACGCCTGCTATGCCAATACCTATGCGGTACGTCGACAAAGGCCTTACTTGACGCGCGAATTCTTCAGCCTGCTGGCCGAACGCATGCCGGAATCGATTCGGGTGGTGTTGGCCAAACAGGGCTCAAGACCGGTGGCCATGGCGTTCAGTCTGGTGGGGGGCGACAGTTTTTACGGTCGTTACTGGGGTTGTCTGGCCGAGTTTGATCGACTGCATTTCGAGACCTGTTTCTATCAGGGCATGGATTATGCGATTGCCAACGGCTTTCAGCGTTTTGACGCGGGTGCCCAGGGCGAGCACAAACTGATTCGCGGGTTTGAACCGGTGATCACGCATTCCTGGCATTACTTGCGCCATCCCGGCCTGAAAGCAGCGGTCAAAGATTTCCTGCAGCAAGAGCGCGTTGGGGTGTTGGCGTATGCCGAGGAGGCGAGGACCGCCTTGCCTTATCGGCAAGACTGATCCTCGTCCCAGGCCTTAAGTGTCTTCCTTGCCCAGCCACCGATAGAGCACACCGCCGACTATCGCGCCCAGCAGTGGCGCCACCCAGAACATCCACAGTTGTTGAATCGCCCATCCGCCGACGATCAGTGCCGGGCCGGTACTGCGCGCCGGGTTGACCGAGGTGTTGGTGACCGGAATCGAGATCAGGTGGATGAGAGTCAGCCCCAGGCCGATGGCAATAGGGGCCAGTCCAGCCGGAGCGCGTTTGTCGGTGGCGCCGAGGATGATCAGGATGAACATCGCCGTCATCACCAGTTCACAGACAAAACCTGCCGCCATGGCATAGCCGCCAGGGGAATGTTCACCATAACCGTTGGATGCCAGGCCACCGGCCAGGTCGAAACCGGGTTTGCCGCTGGCAATGAAGTACAGTAATGCGGCTGCAATTATCCCGCCGATGACCTGCGCAATGATGTACGCCGGCAGCTCCTTGGCGGGAAAGCGTCCACCGACTACCAACCCCAATGACACGGCCGGGTTAAGGTGACAACCGGAGATATGGCCAATAGCGAACGCCATGGTCAGCACCGTCAACCCAAACGCCAGGGACACCCCCAGCAAACCGATCCCCACCTCCGGGAAAGCGGCGGCCAGCACCGCACTGCCACACCCCCCCAGCACCAGCCAGAACGTACCAACCAACTCTGTCGCTGATCGTTTGAATAGAGACATAGAGCGTGCCCTTTCGAGGTTTTACTGTCTATCGCATCCAGCAGATGGACTGCAGAACCATCACCAGAACCTTGGCTGAGTACAGCAGGGTTTCAAGAGAATTCCAGCAGGTAGCCGAGGGCCGATCGTTCCCACGCTCTGCGTGGGAATGCTTCAAGGGACGCTCTGCGTCCAGTGACGCGGAGCGTCACCGGCTGCATTCCCACGCAGAGCGAGGGAACGATCAGACAGGATCTGTGGTGAGAACAAGACTCAATCGATGCCGACAAAGCCTCCGGTCTGGTGCTGCCACAACCGTGCATACAACCCGCCATGGGCCAGCAGTTCGGCGTGGGTGCCGGTTTCGGCAATCTTGCCGTTTTCCAGAACCACCAGCCGGTCCATCCGGGCGATGGTCGAAAGTCGGTGAGCGATGGCAATCACGGTTTTGCCCTGCATCAGGGTTTCCAGGCTTTCCTGGATCGCTGCTTCCACCTCCGAATCCAGTGCCGACGTGGCCTCGTCCATGATCAGGATCGGCGCATCCTTGAGCAGCACGCGAGCAATCGCAATACGCTGGCGCTGACCCCCGGAGAGTTTCACCCCGCGTTCACCGACATGCGCATCGAAGCCGGTGCGGCCTTCGGCATCGGACAGCAAGGGGATGAACTCGTCGGCGCGGGCCTTGTGGACCGCGTCCCAGAGCTCTGCGTCGGTGGCGTCGGGTTTGCCGTACAGCAAGTTGTCACGGATCGAACGGTGCAACAGCGACGTGTCCTGGGTGATCATGCCGATACGCTCGCGCAGGCTTTCCTGGCCGACATCGGCAATGTTCTGGCCATCGATAAGGATTCGCCCGCCCTCCACGTCATACAGACGCAGCAGCAGGTTGACCAAGGTCGATTTCCCGGCACCGGAGGGCCCGATCAGGCCGATCTTTTCACCGGCCTTGATGCTCAGGTTGAGGTCGCCGATGATCCCGCTCTTCTTGCCGTAGTGGAAATCCACGTGCTCGAAACGCACTTCGCCACGGGCGACGGCCAGCGGTTTGGCCTCGTCCCGATCGGTCACGCTGACCGGTTGCGAGATGGTCTGCAAACCGTCCTGGACCATGCCGATGTTTTCGAAGATGCCCGTGACCACCCACATGATCCAGCCGGACATGTTGACGATGCGGATCACCAGGCCAGTGGCCAGGGCAATCGCGCCCACGGAGATCAGCGACTGCGTCCACAGCCACAGCGCCAGGCCGGTGGTGGTGACGATCAGCAAGCCGTTCATGCTGGTGATGACCACGTCCATGCTGGTGACCACGCGGCCAGCCAGTTGGGCCTTTACCGTCTGTTCTTCGATCGCTTCCTTGGCGTACTGCTGTTCGAAATTGGTGTGGGCGAACAGCTTCAGCGTGGTGATGTTGGTATAGCCGTCGACGATCCGTCCCATGAGTTTGGAGCGTGCATCGGAAGACACCACCGAACGCTCCTTGACCCGTGGCACGAAGTAACAGAGCGCGCCCATGTACGCCGCGATCCAGCTCAGCAACGGGATCATCAAGCGCCAGTCGGCTTCGGCAAACAACACCAGTGAACTGATCGCATAGATCAGCACGTGCCAGAGCGCATCCACCGCTTGCACGGCCGAATCGCGCAGCGAGTTGCCGGTCTGCATGATGCGCTGGGCGATGCGCCCGGCGAAGTCGTTCTGGAAGAAATTGAGGCTCTGTTTGAGCACGTAACTGTGGTTCTGCCAGCGGATCATGCTGGTCATGCTGGGGCTCAGGGTCTGGTGCACCAGCAAGTCATGCAGGCCAACGAACACCGGGCGCAGGATCAGCGCCACCACGGCCATCCAG
This sequence comes from Pseudomonas sp. P1_F1_2, assembly GCF_056405815.1. Lineage (NCBI taxonomy): Bacteria > Pseudomonadati > Pseudomonadota > Gammaproteobacteria > Pseudomonadales > Pseudomonadaceae > Pseudomonas > Pseudomonas sp. P1_F1_2. The sequence continues at coordinate 6,436 of NZ_JBFUBK010000140.1, forward strand.
GCCAGTTCAATGCCGTGTTCCTTGAAGAAGTCGGCACCGGGCGTGCCTTGGGCGAGGTCGATGATGCGGCTCAGGTAGCTGAACAGCGCCACTTCGATCAGTGCGCCGAACAGGCCGACGATCAGCAGGGCGGCGAAGCTTGGCCAGACCTGCTTGAGGTAGTAGGTATAAAAAGGGAGAACGCGATCCGGCGGAGCGGCCGTCGGGGCGTCGCGAAACACGTCGATCAGTTGTTCAAAACGGCGATAAAGCATCAGTTTCTCGCCCGTAAACGGGCTCTCCTTTAAACGGTTTGAGCGTTGCCGGCAAAACCGGCAACGGCTCTGACATCCCTGTCCAGCTTAGTCTCAGTCGATGCGCTTGGCCGACTTGATGAGGACCGGGTCGGCCGGCACGTCTTTCATGCCACCACGTACAGTGGTCGGCGAGTTGACGATGATGTCGACCACGTCCATGCCTTTGACCACTTTGCCGAACACGGCGTAGCCATCGCCCTGATCAAGGAAATCGTTGTCCTTGACGTTGATGAAGAACTGGCTGGTGGCCGAATCAGGCGCCGAGGTGCGTGCCATGGACAAGGTGCCACGAACGTTGACCAGACCGTTCTTGTGTTCGTTCTTGATCGCGTCCTTGGTTTCTTTTTGTTGCATTTGTTGGGTGAACCCGCCGCCCTGGACCATGAATCCAGGAATCACACGGTGGAAAATCGTGTTGTTGTAGAAGCCGCTGTCGACGTAATCAAGAAAGTTCTTGGTACTGATCGGCGCCTTGACCGGGTCCAGCTCGATTTCAATCTGGCCGTTGGTGGTTTCCAGCAGAACGTGCGGCGCCTTGGCAGGCGTCGCAGCCATCAGGTTGGCAGCAAACAGCACGGAGCCGGCGACGAGGGCGATTTTTTTCAGCATGGGTCAGTGATCCTGAGTGGGGTGGTGTCGACTGCGGTGAGAAACTCGAGCAGTGTGTGGTTGAAGTGTTCGGGCTGGTCCAGCGGGGTGGCGTGGCGCGAATCGGCGATCACCACCAGCCGCGCATCGGGCAGCAGTTTTACATAGGTTTCCTTCAGTGCAACCGGGGTGTAATCACGGTCGGCACTGACGATGAGGGTTGGACAGGAGACCCTCGAAAGTCGTTCCTGGACTCCCCAGCCAACAATGGCATCGAAGCTGGCGAGATAAGCATGTTTGTCGTTTTTTGCCCAGCGCGCGGCCATTTTTTGTCGCAGGTTCGCCTGTTCCGGTTTCGGAAACAGCTTGTCGCCGAGGGCTTTGCCGATGGTACCCAAACTGAGGACGCGCATCAGGCTCCAGCGTTTGAGCCACTGCCAATAATCGTCGCGACTGCGTAATTTGACCTGTGGCGCACTATTCACGATGGTCAGGCTCTTGAGTAATTGCGGTTGATCCACGGCCAGTTGAAAACCGATCATGCCGCCCATCGACAGCCCCACGTAGTGCACCGGGCCGAGGTTCAAATGTTCGATCAGCGCGATCAGGTCAGCGCTGAAACCGGCAATACTGTAGCGCTCGCGGGGCTTGTCGGAGCGACCGTGGCCACGCACATCCGGGACGATCACCCGGTAGCGCGCAGACAGTGCAGGAATCTGCATTTCCCAGTCCAGCGTGCTGGAACCCAGGCCGTGGACCAGCAGCAACGGCGTGCCATGGCCATATTCCTCGTAGTGCAGGTTGCAACCTTCATGTTCGAAATAGGCCATGCAGATACTCCTTATCAGGCTTGTTCAGGGGCGGCGAAAGGCGCGTCCAGCGGTGCGGTGTCGAAGGTGCGCAGCAGTTCAATGAGAATCTGCGTCGCCGGCCCCAAGGGTTTGTCCTTGTTCGAATACAGGTAAAAACTCGGGTTGCGGCTGCCGCCCTGATCCAACGGTAGCAGCTTGAGCGTGCCTTCCTTGAGTTCTCGTTCGATCATGTGCCGGGGCAGCCAGGCGAACCCCAGGCCGCTGCTGACAAACGTCGCGGCGGTGGCCAGGCTGCCGACGGTCCAGCGCTGTTCGGCTCCAAGCCAGCCGACGTCGCGCGGTTGTTGCCGACCGGAGTCGCGGATCACCACTTGCATCTGGCTTTCCAGGTCCTGGAAATTCAACTCACGGTTGAGGCGGTGCAGCGCATGTTCGGGATGGGCCACTGCGACGAATTCTACGTCGCTCAACTCCGCTCCCAGATAACCCGGGATGCTCAATCCCGTGATCGCCAGGTCGGCCACACCTTCGAGCAAAACTTCCTCCACGCCCGAAAGCACCTCTTCACGCAGGCGAACCCGGCAGCCGCGGCTTTGCGGCATGAACGCGGTCAAGGCGCGGACGAGGCGGGCGCTTGGGTATGCCGCGTCGACCACCAGTCGCACTTCGGCTTCCCAGCCTTGCTCCATATGATGGGCCAGGTCTTCGAGCTGACTGGCCTGTTTCACCAGTTGCCGGGAGCGACGCAGCAACACGCCGCCGGCTTCGGTCAGCACCGCTTTGCGACCGTCAATGCGCAACAGCGGCACGCCGAGCTGGTCTTGCATGCGGGCCACGGTGTAGCTCACCGATGATTGCGAGCGGTGCAGCGCTTCGGCGGCCTGGGCGAAACCACCGTGGTCGACCACGGCTTGCAATGTTCGCCATTGATCAAGGGTCACGCGGGGCGCTTTCATGAATGGCTCCTCTTGTCCTAAGCTGGCAGCCCTTTTGGAGACTGCTGAATGAAAAAGCTTTGCTGTGTGGTATCGGGTTGTGTGCTGCTGGCGATGCTGCCGCTGACGGCGTTTGCTTATCCGATCGATGTGCAGAAAAAACTCAACGGCTTGAAGATCGATTACGAGACCTTCGATACGGATAACGACATCGGCTCCATCCGGGTGGCTAACTACGGCGACGTCGATGCTACCTGCAAGGCGGTTTTCAGCAATGGCCCGGAAGCACCGCGTACGCGCACGATCGATGTGCCTGCCGGCAAACATAAAAACGCCACCGCGAAGTTCACCCGCAGCATTATCAAGCTGCGTATCGAGCTGACCTGCACCCCGAAATGACTGCAATCTCTTGTAGGCGCTGAGCTTGCTCGCGATAGCGGTGTGTCATTTAATTTGATGTCGGCTGACGCACCGCTATCGCGAGCAAGCTCAGCTCCTACAAAGGCATGCTCAGCTTATAAACGAATTAATTGATGGGTTATAGCAGTTATTTGCGCTTTTTCATCGATTTGACTCTGTTTAATCTTCACTCCATCGACTTACAGCATTCTCAGATGGAGCCTACAACCTATGTCACGCGTTCTGATCATCGAAAGCAGCGCCCGCCAGCAAGACTCGGTTTCCCGTCAGCTGACCCAGACCTTCATCAGCCAGTGGAAAGTCGCCCATCCGGCTGACCAGATCACTGTTCGTGACCTGGCCGTCAACCCGGTGCCGCACCTGGACATCAATCTGTTGGGCGGCTGGATGAAACCGGCCGAGCAACGTAGCGACATCGAACAGGCATCACTGGAACGCTCCAACGAGCTGACCGATGAACTGCTGGCCGCCGATGTGCTGGTCATGGCCGCACCGATGTACAACTTCGCTATTCCCAGCACGCTCAAAGCCTGGCTCGACCATGTGTTGCGTGCCGGCGTGACCTTCAAATACACCGAGACCGGCCCGCAAGGTCTGCTCAGCGGCAAGCGTGCCTACGTGCTGACCGCTCGCGGCGGGATCTACGCAGGCAGCACATCGGATCACCAGGAACCGTACCTGCGTCAGGTCATGGGCTTCATCGGCATCCACGACGTGACCTTTATTCATGCCGAAGGCATGAACCTGGGCGGCGACTTCCAGGAGAAGGGCTTGAACCAGGCCAACGCCAAGCTTTCTCAGGTCGCCTGATCCTTTAATCGCCAGATAATCACTGGATGGTCTAGTGACCTGGCGCAACCCCTTCACGGCTTTACGCGCATCGAACCTCCCTTTGCACTTTTTGCTCCTGAGTGCTGTCGCCCGATTGAACGCTTTAGCGAGATCGGGCTTTTTTTTGCCTGCGATTTGATGGACACACACATAACCCTGTAGGAGCTGAGCTTGCTCGCGATAGCGGTGTACCCGCCGACATCCATGTTGAATGTGGCACCCTCATCGCGAGCAAGCTCAGCTCCTACAGGGCTGTGTGTCGCCTGACGATTCGCTGTGACGGGTAAAACCCGCTATCGTCGCCGCCATTCGAAATGAGGCGAGCATGGGCTATCTACTTTTTGTCACGCTGATCCAGGCGTTTTCCTTCAGTTTGATCGGCGAATACCTGGCCGGTCACGTCGACAGTTATTTCGCAGTACTGGTGCGCGTAGTGCTGGCGGGACTGGTGTTCATTCCGTTGACGCGCTGGCGTTCGGTGGAGCCTGCGTTCATGCGCGGCATGCTGTTGATCGGCGCGTTGCAGTTCGGCGTGACGTACGTGTGCCTGTATCTGAGCTTCCGGGTACTGACGGTGCCGGAAGTGTTGCTGTTCACCATCCTCACGCCATTGCACGTGACCTTGATCGAAGACGCGCTGAACCGGTGTTTCAATCCGTGGGCGTTGATTGCCGCAGTGGTGGCGGTGATGGGCGCAGCGGTGATTCGCTACGACCGGATCAACCCGGATTTCTTCATGGGGTTCTTGCTGCTGCAACTGGCCAACTTCACCTACGCTGCCGGCCAGGTGCTTTACAAGCATCTGGTGGCCCGCCATCCGAGCGATCTGCCGCATTACCGGCGATTCGGTTACTTCTACCTGGGGGCATTGGCGGTGGCATTGCCGGCATTCCTGCTGTTTGGCAAACAAAACTTCCTGCCCGAAGCGCCGCTGCAATGGGGCGTGCTGGTGTTCCTCGGCCTGGTCTCGACGGCGCTGGGTTTGTATTGGTGGAACAAGGGCGCCTGCCTGGTGAGTGGCGGGACGCTGGCGGTGATGAACAACCTGCACGTGCCGGTGGGGTTGTTGATCAATCTGCTGATCTGGAATCAGCATGAGGAGTTGGGACGGTTGCTTCTCGGTGGGTCGGTGATTTTGATGGCTGTTTGGATCAGTCGGTTGGGCATCAGACAAGACATTCAGGCGATGCGGGAACGATCGTGACGGACCTTCCACACGAACTAGCCGCCGCCATTGAGCAGATGTACAAGCCAGCAGGCATGGCATTGACGCAGCAGGCTCAACGCGAGCTGGAGAGTACCGAGTACGGAGCCTGTCGCCTTGGCCTCGATCATCAGGGAGTGGTCTTCCGTGTGGCGAAAACCACGCCAACCAAAATTGGCCAGTTCGTTACGCTATGGAAGCGGCCGACATCGACCAGCGAGATTGCACCGTTCGACACCGGCGATGGCGTCGCCTTTGTGGTGGTGAGCGTTGCTGATGACACGCTCCGCGGGCAGTTCGTGTTCGATCAGAAGATTCTGGTCGCCAAAGGGGTCATGTCGATTGACGGTAACGGTGGCAAACGCGCAATTCGTGTCTACCCGCCCTGGGCCAGGCCCGTCGCAAAACAGGCGATCAAGACGCAGCAATGGCAGCTGAAGTATTTCGTCGCGCTTGAGCAGAACGGTAGCGCCGACGCGGAGCAGGTGCGCCGACTCTTCGGAAAATAGACACTTGCCCTGTGGGGGCGAGCCAGCTCCCACAGGGAATCTGCATTATTTCTCCGCCAGCTGCGTCACCAGAAACTCAATAAACGTCCGGGTCTTCTGCGGGACTCGACGTGCCGAAGGGTACACCGCGTTAATCGTGATCGCGGGCGCCTGCCATTCACACATCACTGGCACCAGGCGGCCAGCCGCCAGCGCATCCTCGACAATGAAATTGGGCAGCAGGGCGATGCCCATCCCGGCTTCGGCCGCCTGAGCGAGCAAGTCGCCATTGTTGGCATGCAACGGGCCGGTCACGTTGACCCGTTGAGTTTCCGTGCCATTACACAGCTGCAAGCTGACGCCACTTTGCAGGTACCCGTAGTTGAGGCACTGATGGGCGCGCAGGTCTTGCGGGGTCTGCGGTATACCGGCACGTGCCAGATAAGCCGGGGACGCCACCATGATTCGTGGTGCCGGTGCCAGTTGCCGGGCAATCATCGTCGAATCCGGCAGGCTGGCGATGCGGATGGTCACGTCGAAACCACCGCGTACCGGGTCCACTTGCTGGTCGCTCAATACCAGTTGCAGTTCGATGTTCGGGTGCTGTTCATGAAACAGCGGAATCAGCGGCCCCAGCCGGCGCAAGCCGAAGGACATTGGCGCATTGACCCGCAACACCCCGCGCAATTCGCCAATGCCATTACGCGCTCGCTGTTCAGCCTCGTCCAGCGACGCCAGCACCTCGCGTGCCGCGTCGAAGTACTCGGCGCCCGCCTCGGTCAGGTGCAGGCTGCGGGTGGTGCGCTGCAACAGTTGCACGCCGATGGCTTCCTCCAGCGCCTGAATCTGTTTGCTGACTTTTGATCGCGGCACATCCATTGCCCGGGCAGCGGCGGCGAAGCCGTTCTCGCCGACCGTGACGACGAAGGCGCGCATGCATTCGATGCGGTCCATGATTGTCCCTGTTTTAGAATCAATGATTCTCGATTTTAGGTAATTGTCCCTTTTGTGGCTAGCCCCTAAAGTGACATCCAAGCCGACAACAAAGCCGCTGACGGCAACGTCGACTCACTCATTACTCACCTGAATATCGACATCAAAAGGAACGCGCCATGTCTATCCGTGAACTGCTCAACCCAACCAACTCCGCCCTGATCCTGATCGACCACCAGCCACAAATGGCGTTCGGCGTGCAGTCGATCGACCGTCAGACCCTGAAGAACAACACAGTCGGTCTGGCCAAGGCTGCGAAGATCTTCAACGTTCCGACCATCTACACCTCGGTCGAAACTGAAAGCTTCAGCGGTTACATCTGGCCTGAGTTGCTGGCTGTTCACCCGGATCAGAAGCCGATCGAGCGCACCTCGATGAACTCCTGGGAAGACAAGGCGCTGGTTGATGCGGTGAAAGCCACCGGCCGTAAAAAACTGATCATTGCGGCGCTGTGGACCGAGGTCTGCCTGACCTTCCCGGCACTTGAAGCGTTGGCAGAAGGCTACGAGGTGTACATCGTCACGGATGCTTCCGGCGGCACCACCAAGGAAGCGCACGACATGTCGGTGCAGCGGATGATTCAGGCCGGTGCGGTGCCTGTGACCTGGCAACAGGTACTGCTTGAGTACCAGCGCGATTGGGCACACAAAGACACTTATGAAGCCGTGATGGGCCTGGTGYTGGAACACAGCGGCGCGTATGGCATGGGCGTGGATTACGCGTACACCATGGTGCACAAGGCGCCGCAGCGTCAGGTCAAGTAATCCGCCAACCTTGGAAACAAATGCAAACCCCTGTGGGAGCGGGCTTGCTCGCGAAGGCGAAGTGTCAGTCGACATCTACATTGACTGACACACCGCC
>NZ_JBFUBK010000141.1:0-13828 GCF_056405815.1 Pseudomonas sp. P1_F1_2
CGCCTGTAGCAGCTGCCGAGCCTGCGAGGCTGCGTTCGGCGACGAAGTCGTCGTGAAATCAAACGATGCGGTTTTTCAGGAAACCGCGTTCGCCGGGTTTACGACGACTGCGTCGCCGAACGCAGCCTCGCGGGCTCGGCAGCTGCTACACGGGTCGTGGGACTACCACGAAGAACCACTCTTCAACGCCAGCTCCCGCCGACTGTTGGCTCGCATCGCCTTGATCAGCGACACCGTCCCCACCAGCAAAATCGCCGCCGCAAACAAAAAGTCGATTTTGTACAGCTGGAAGTCATTCAGCGGCCCCACCAAAAACACCCGTATTGCCCCGACGCTGACCAGCGTCGCCAGAAAGTCGATACCCGGCTCGTCGCGATAAAACACGTGCAGCAGCGGCAGGCAGATCACCAGCAGCAACAGCAGGACAATCACCTTGAATGAGCCCTTGCGCTCGACACTGAACGCACACTCATTGGCGGCATACGGTTTGTAGTCTTCCTCGCGCGCCAGCGAGTTTTTCTCGTTGATGTACTCCGCGCGGTTGTACTTTTGAATCGGCGTAAAGGTGTTCGACATCTCCATGCTGGTGGTGATGTGCTTGAAATTCAGGTCGATGCGCTCGTTGCCCTTGAGGTAATACAACACCGGCTTGTAACCGTAGCGGTAAGTGTCGAACGGGAAGTCCGTCGCCCTCCCCTGAACGCCGATCGTTCGGAGTTCGAGTTCGGCATAGGCACTCTTGTTGAGCGACGACAGGTTGCGGCTCAGGGGCTTGATTTTGACCTGCTCCAGAAACACCGGGGTGTCGCCGTAAGACCACTGCAACGGTTCCAGGCGCAGCCGCAGTTCGTTGCGGCCCAGGTCATATCGATCAAACGTTCGCTCAGAGACGATGACAGTGCCCGCGAGTGCGAACTCACCACGCACATTGTTGGTGATGCGCAGTGTCAGGCGATCCTTGCCCAAAGTGGCGGCATCACTGGCCGGCGGTGTGCCGCACCAGGCGTAACTGTCTCGCGCCCCCGCGAGTTGGCCCTCGCGGTCCTCTTGAAACAGATAAAAGTAACTGCCCCACAAGGCCAACATCAGCAACAGCGCGATCAGCCCCAACACCTTCTTGCCCACACTCACGGCCAGACTCCTTTCTCTGTTTCTTCCATGCAGCCGAAAACCCGCTGACGCGGGTTCCGAAAATGCCAGTGATTAGTTAACGGCGTATTTGTTTTGCAGCGCTTGCAAGCGCTCGGTTTGTTGCGGGGTCAGGCCACTGGCATCGAACAGCACGGCGCCATCGGCCCCAACGAGTTTGATGATTTCCAGGCTGAACAATGCTTCTGCGGGCGCATCAAGCTTGCCCCATTCGCTGAACTGGTTCGGCGTAATTTCCCAGGTAGGTGACTCGCCCGGCTCGATACCGCCAGGAATCGGCAATTCAACGGTGCCCACGAACCATGGCGTGGCGCGGCCCGCGCTGGCCACGGTGCCTTTGAAACCGACGCGGGCGATGGAGAACGTCGTGCCGTTCTTGACCTTGGCCACCACCACCGGTTGACCGTGCGGCGCCGCCGAATTCTTGTTCTTCTCCGTGAAATAAAATTCCGACTTGAGAATCTGGAACTTCGCCATCTCTACCTTGGCAATCTGGGCCGCCTGCTGGATGTCCTGCAGTTGCTTGATCTCGGCGAGGGCTTGCTGCTTTTCCTTCAATGCGCGTTCGGTGCGCAGATTGGCGGCGATGACGGCGACGTCCTCAGCGGTTTTTCCGTTGAGCGTGGTGCGCACGTTATTTTTGGCCTGCTCCGCCGATATCTGGCCACTCAAGGCCTCGCCGATATTGCTGAAGGTGATGAGTTTCAAATCTTCCAGGAGTTGGGCTTTCTTGTCTTGCGGCAGGTCTGCCGTGACTTTATCCAGCGATGAAGTGAGGCTCTCATCGCTAGTGCCGTCCAGTTTCGGACCACCACAACCGGCCAACATCAATGTCACCAACCCTACCGCGAACATCCTGCGCATACCCGACTCCTTTTTGAGAATGCGCGGACTCTACCAAAATGCCACCACTGGCCCAAGCAAAAACACGCCCTGTAGCAGCTGCAGAGCCTGCCAGGCTGCGTTCGGCGACGCAGTCGCCGTGAAATCAGGCTCTGCGGTGTRACAGGAAAACCGCATTCGMAGGGTTTACGACGACTGCGTCGCCGRACGCAGCCTCGCAGGCTCGKCAGCTGCTACAAAATGGTGTGTTGTCAGCGTCGTCTGAACAACGGCCGAGGCTCAATCACCGAACGGCCGTACAACACGCTCATCCCGGCCAACCCCTTCAGCGCATCCTCGGCCGATTTGTCTTCGCGCACCGCGAAGCTGTCGAACCCGCATTGGCGCATATGGCTGAGTTGATCGCGCAGCACATCGCCAACCGCGCGCAGTTCACCGGTCCATCCCATTCGGGTGCGCAGCAAGTACGCCTGGCTGTAACCGCGACCGTCACGAAAGCTCGGAAAATCCAGGGCAATCAACGGCAGCGTCTCAAACCATGGTTTAAGGCGTTCCACCTCATCATCTGGCCCCAGCCACACCGCATGCTGTGCAGGATTGAGCAGCCAGCGGTTCAACGGCAAAATCAGTGACCCGGCAGGCATTTCACCCTCCTCGTCCCTGACCAGCACCCACGGATCGTCAGCCACAATCCGCGCCACACCCTCCTCCAGTCGCAGCAGATTGTTCATGCCGTCACCTCCAGTACCTTCGGATACACCTGCTCCTTGAACGGCTCAAGACCGATGCGTAGCAGGGTGTCAACGAACAGTTCTTCGCTCTCGCGGTAATCGACAAACGTGTCGATGATCCGCTCGATTACCTCGGGTACTTCGGTGGCGCTGAAGGACGGGCCGATGACCTTGCCCAGCGCACTGTTCTTGCCCTGGCTGCCGCCGAGGGTGATCTGGTACCACTCGCTGCCGTTCTTGTCGACGCCCAGAATGCCGATGTTGCCGATGTGGTGGTGGCCGCAGGCATTCATGCAACCCGAAATGTTGAGGCTGATGTCGCCCAGGTCGTGAAGGTAATCCAGGTCCTCGAAACGTGCCTGAATGGCCTGGGCAATCGGGATCGATTTGGCATTGGCCAGTGCGCAGAAGTCGCCGCCGGGGCAAGCGATGATGTCGGTCAGCAAACCGACGTTGGCGCAACCCAGCCCCTGCTCGCAGGCCAGGCACCACAGCGTATGGAGATCCGCCTTSGGCACATCCGGCAGCACGATATTCTGTTCATGGGCGATGCGGATTTCACCGAAACCGAATTGCTCGGACCACTTGGCCACGGCCTGCATTTGCTCSGTCGTCACATCCCCGGGTGGCGAGGCGATCCCGGGTTTCGTCGACAGCACCACGCTGGTGTAACCCGCGACCTTGTGCGGTTGAACATTGCGGGTGACCCAGCGCGCGAACGCCGGGTTCTCGGCCAGGCGTGTGCCAAATTCCAGGTCAATGTCGGGCAGTGAACGGTAGTCGGGGGCCACGAAAGCACTGGCGACACGCTCATACTCGGTGCTGGTCAACTGCGCCGGCCCGTCCTTGAGGTACTGCCACTCCTCCTCCACTTCCTTGGCGAACGCTTCGATCCCCAGGGCTTTGACCAGTATCTTGATCCGCGCCTTGTACTTGTTGTCCCGCCGACCGTGGCGGTTGTAAACCCGCAGCACCGCTTCGACATAGGACAGCAAATGCTGCCACGGCAAGCCCTCGCGGATCTGCAAGCCAAGGATCGGCGTGCGCCCCAACCCGCCACCCACAATGACCCGCAACAGCTTTTGTCCATGGTCATCGCGATAAAGATAAAGACCGATGTCATGCATCATGATGGCGGCGCGGTCCTGCTCCGCCGAACAGATGGCGATCTTGAACTTGCGCGGCAGGAACAGGAATTCCGGGTTGATGGTCGACCATTGACGCAAGATTTCCGCCAGCGGACGTGGGTCCATCAGCTCGTCCGCCGCCACACCGGCGAACGCTTCGGTGGTGATGTTGCGCACGCAGTTGCCAGACGTCTGGATCGCATGCATTTGCACCTGCGCCAGGCGTTCGAGAATGTCCGGCACCTGAGCCAGCTCGATCCAGTTGAACTGCATGTTCTGCCGGGTGGTGAAGTGGCCATAACCGCGATCGTAATCCCGGGCGATGCTCGCCAGCGTACGCATCTGGCCGGCACTGAGCGTGCCGTAGGGAATCGCCACGCGCAGCATGTATGCGTGCTTTTGCATGTACAGACCGTTCTGTAAACGCAACGGCAGGAACTCTTCTTCGCTCAGCTCGCCGGCCATGAAGCGTTCGACCTGATCGCGAAACTGCGCAACCCGTTCGAAGACCAGGGCCCGGTCATAGTCATCGTACTGATACATCTGGCTACCTCATCAGGGTTGTTCGCACGCTCTGCACCTGTAGCAGCTGTCGAGCACCGCGAGGCAGCGTCCGGCTGCGAAGCAGTCGTAAATCCTGTGCACGCGGTTCAACTGACAGACCGAGTCGCATGGTTTGACGACTGCTGCGCAGCCGGACGCTGCCTCGCGGTGCTCGACAGCTGCTACAGGGGGGGGCGGTGTTTGTGGGTCGACTATGGACCTGCGGCGCAGTGCGTTACAGATTCAGGTAAACACTAAAAAACCGTATCAGAGCGCAGCAGATGACCGCAGGCAAACCTCGCATCTGATCCGCATAACTTTGGTTTTTCTGAGTCTGTTTTGTTTCAGGCAGGGTTTCTACAGTCGACAACCTGCCAGGCCGGGTGGCCTGGCAAGACTTTGCAACCGTGGAAGCATTGACCATGAGCACAGCAACAATCGGACAGGCCTATAACTACAAGGTCGTGCGCCAATTCGTCGTGGCAACCATCGTATGGGGTGTCATAGGGATGGCGATGGGGGTGTGGATCGCCTCGCAACTGGTATGGCCCGAGATGAACCTCGACCTGCCGTGGACCACCTTCGGCCGCTTGCGCCCGTTGCACACCAGCCTGGTGATTTTCGGTTTTGCCGGCAGCGCGCAATTTGCCGCCAGTTACTACGCCGCACAGCGCACCTGCCAGGTGCGGCTGTACTCCGACACCCTGGCCGCATTCACTTTTTGGGGGTGGCAATCGGTGATCGTGATCATGCTGGTCACCCTGCCGCTGGGCTATACCACCACCAAGGAATACGCCGAGATCGAGTTTAGCGGCGCGGTGTGGATGACCGTGGTCTGGGTCGCTTACGCCATCGTGTTTTTCACCACCGTGGTGCAGCGCAAGACCAAACATATCTACGTCGGCAACTGGTTCTTCGGCGCGTTCATCGTGGTCATTGCGATGTTGCACGTGGTCAATCACCTGTCGATTCCGGTGGACTGGTTCAAGTCCTATCCGGTGTATTCCGGGGCGACCGACGCCATGGTGCAGTGGTGGTACGGGCACAACGCGGTGGGGTTTTTCCTGACCACCGGTTTCCTCGGGATGATGTATTACTTTGTGCCCAAACAGGTCGGGCGCCCGGTGTATTCCTATCGCCTGTCCATCGTGCATTTCTGGGCGCTGATCACCCTGTACATCTGGGCCGGTCCGCACCACTTGCACTACACCGCATTGCCGGACTGGGCGCAGTCGCTGGGCATGGCGATGTCGCTGATCCTGCTGGCGCCGAGCTGGGGCGGGATGATCAACGGCATGATGACGCTCTCGGGCGCCTGGCATAAATTGCGCACCGACCCGATCCTGCGGTTTCTGGTGCTGTCGCTGGCGTTCTACGGCATGTCGACGTTYGAAGGCCCGATGATGGCGATTAAAACGGTCAACGCCCTCTCCCACTACACCGACTGGACCATCGGCCATGTGCACGCCGGGGCACTGGGCTGGGTGGCGATGATCACGTTCGGCGCGGTGTACCACATGGTGCCGAAAGTCTTCGGCCGCGAGCAGATGCACAGCATCGGCCTGATCAACGCGCACTTCTGGCTCGCCACCATCGGCACCGTGCTGTACATCGCGTCGATGTGGGTCAACGGCATTACCCAGGGCTTGATGTGGCGTGCAATCAACGACGACGGCACGCTGACCTATTCGTTCGTCGAAGCCTTGCAGGCCAGCCATCCGGGGTATGTGGTGCGCTTTATCGGTGGCGTGTTCTTCCTCAGCGGCATGCTGTTGATGGCCTACAACACCTGGCGCACGGTGCGGGTGGCGGACGTGACGATGGCTGAACGTGAAGCGCAGTTTGCCTGAGGCAAGGAGCCATACATGTATGAAGTTCTGTTGAATGCGATGGTCGTATCAGTGCTTTGGCTGGGGGTTGAGTACAGCCTCAAGCGGCAGACGCCGCAGAGTCTGGAGGATGCCAGCCTGATTCCATTTGCCGACGACCCCGAGGTGGCGCGGCGGGTGGAACTGGCCACCGGGAAGGTTGTGAATGCAGTGGCGCCGGAAGAGGTGAAGCCCGGTTGGATCAACCTCGACATCTGACCCACCACCTGTCCGTTGTAGGAGCCGAGCTTGCTCGCGATGCGGCCATTCCAGCCAACATCAATGTTGTCTGTCAGCCCGTCATCGCGAGCAAGCTCGGCTCCTACACGGGGGATTGGGTCAGTCAGGGAGGACCTGGCCGCGATCGCGCGGAATCAGGAGCTGCAACTGCTGCGCCAGAAAGTTTGCATCGAACGCAAACGTGTCCGGGTCTTTCAAGCCGTTGGTCTTGCGCCACTGCCAACTGGTCGACGGCGGCAGGCACACCAGCGACACGCTGCCATAGCGCGCAGCCGTCAGCCCCATCACCGCCAATGAAATCTGACCGCCAGCACCCATTACATCCGGCACGAACTCCACCGGCTTGCCGGCGATGACAATTGACAGTTTCTCAGTCTTGAACATCGACGTCTCGACCGGCACGCTCGGCCCTGAAGCGACATACACCTCACGACTCACTTCCAACAGATTGGGCGCCTGGACCGGTTCCAGCCACTGCTGGATCTGATCGAACAACTCACCGATACGCGTCGCCCAAACCGCCGATTGCGATTCAAACAGTTGCTTCTTGTGCGCTTCACTTTCTGCGTAGTGGCGAAGCATCTCGCCCAGTTGCTGTACGTCGTCCATTGCGGTGTTCCTTTCGTTGGAGCGGTGCTGCGGACATTGAGCATGGCAGATCCACGCCGATGACGTACGTAAAAGTCCACCGGCCTCTTGCGCCGCCCGAACTCGCGTCAGAAAAGACACCATGACACTTCACTGAAAGATCGGCGGTACAGTTGTTTTCCGCTGGAATCCGCCCACGAACCTAGGGACACTCGATCCTCGGGTGACTTTCCGACACAGATCATCGCTTGAGGAGATCCAATGCGCACCATCGGCCTTATCGGCGGCATGAGCTGGGAGTCCAGCGCCGAATATTATCGCCTCATCAACCAACAGGTCCGCGACCAGCTCGGGCCGCTACGCTCGGCGCAACTGCTGATGTACAGCGTCGACTTCGGCCCGGTCGAACAGGCCCAGCACGCCGGGCGCTGGGACGATGCGGCGGCGATTCTGGTGGATGCCGCGCAACGGCTGCAAGCGGGCGGTGCCGAGTGTGTGGTGCTGTGTACCAACACCATGCACAAGGTCGCCGCGCAGATTCAGGCCGCGATCAACATTCCGTTCCTGCACATCGCCGACCCGACCGGTCAAGCGGCGGTCGATGCCGGTACGTTGAAGGTCGGATTGCTGGGGACTGCGTTCACCATGGAACAGGACTTTCTCAAGGATCGCCTGAGCGCAATGGGGCTGACAGTGCTGGTGCCAGAAGCCGAGGAACGCCAGGCGGTGCACCGGATCATCTACGACGAATTGTGCGTCGGCGTGATCAGCGACACATCGCGCGAGGTCTATCAGCAGGTGATTGAGTCGCTGACCCAGCGCGGTGCACAGGCGATCATCCTCGGTTGCACCGAAATCGGCCTGCTGATCAAACCCGAACACAGCGCCCTGCCCCTGCTCGACACCACCGAACTGCATGCGCAGGCGGCGGTGGCGTTCGCACTCGGCGACTGAGTCAATCGGCGTTAAGCGTGCGACGCAGACGCGCCATGCTCAAGGTGTCGACCAGTCGGCCGTCACGCACGGCGTAGTCACGGAACAGGCCTTCGGTCTCGAAACCGAACTTTCGGTACAGACCGATGGCGGCTTCGTTGTCGGCGTACACCGAAAGCTCGACCCGTTGCAGATTCATCCAGTTGTCGGCGATGTCCAGCACCGCCGCCAACAGCTTCGAACCCACGCCTTTACCCTGCCATGCCACCGCGACGCCCATGCCGATACTGCCGGCATGGCTGCGGCGGATCCGCGAAAACTGCTCCAGGCCAATGTTGCCGATGACCGAGCCCTGATGCAGCGCGACCAGTTTCACCAGGCGCTCGTTATCCGAGGCCAGGCGTTGGCGCCAGATCTCGGTGGATTGAAATGGCATTTGCAGGACCTGACGGGTAATGGCCGGGTCGTTGTAGAGCGCGGTGACACCCTCAATATGGGATTCGCTGAAACGTTCGAGGGTGATAAACGGTTCGGTGACGGGCATGGGTGATTCATCCTTGATGCAGACATGGCCGCTTACTGTACAACGCTACTTCCTGTAGGCGTGAGCCTGCTCACGCCTACAATTGACCGCGTTCAGCTCTCGAACCACTCCCGGCGCTCATTGAAGGTGTTGTGGATCAACTCGACAATCATCTGCACGTCGCCCTCTCCCTGTGTTTCGGCGTTGGCCGCCATCCACACCTGACGTTGCATCGGCTGTTCGAACAACCCCGGCAATGCAATCAGTCCACGGTCAAACTGGCTCATGTAGCGCGGCAGCAAGCCGATGCAAGCGCTGCATCGGATCATCTCCAGCATCAGCTCATAAGAATGCAAGTGCACCACGCCGGCCAGACGCTGATCGACCACACTGTTCCATGGCCGAAAACTCTCGACCTGACGGTCATGCTGCCATTGCACCAGCAGGAAGTCGGCCAGGTCATCGAGGCTGTCAGGCCGCGCCGCGACGCGCGAATAGCGTTTGGCGATGTGCGGCAGGTATTCAAGACGCGCCAGCCGCCGGGGCTCGCTGACGGCGAAACTCGGACCGGGCAGCGGCGAATCCGGGCCGGCCAGCCACAGCACTACGTCCGCGCTGACCGCTTGCAGGGCCAATTCGCTGTCGAGGGTGATGATGTCCAGACGCACACTGGCATTGCGTCGCAACAAAGCGACCAGATCGCGGCCGAGTATGTCGTGCAGAATCGACTCCGCCACCGCCAGGCGAATCAACGGTTGCTCTATCACCGGCGCATCGCGCTCGTGGGCCAGGGCGATCAACTGTGCCTGCAGCGCCAACCCGTCACGACTCAGGGCCAGGCCACTGTCCTGATGATTGAACAGCGTGCACTGCAACTGCGCTTCAAGCTGCACCAGATGTTTGCGTAACTGGGTGGATTTGATATTGAGGCTGCGGGCGGCCTGCATGAAGCACCCGCAACGGGCGCTTACCCTGAAAGACTGCGCCAACACCGGGTCGATGCCAGCAGCGCGAGTGGACTCCATGAATGACATCAATGACTCCTTGTCGATCGATCCTTGAAAACCTCATCCTGCGCAGCGTTTATGAACCTGATGTGACACCGGGGAGGGAAAATCGATTCAGCCGCCGGGAGTTTGCCGAAAACTCACGGCGAGGCGGTTCCAGCTGTTGATGGTGGTGACGGCAATCGTCAGGTCGACCATCTCGCCTTCATTGAACTGCTCGCGCGCCAAGGCGTAGACGTCGTCGGGCACATGGCTTTCAGACAGCAAGGTAACGGCCTCGGTCCAGGCCAGTGCTGCGCGTTCCCTGGGGTTGAAAAAGCCGCTGTCGCGCCAGACCACGATCGAATACAGGCGACGATCGGTCTCGCCCAGGCGCCGTGCATCCACTGAATGCATGTCGGTGCAAAAGGCGCAGCCGTTGAGTTGCGAGGCGCGGATTTTGATCAGGTGCAGCAGCGCGGGTTCGATACTGAGGTTGCTGGTCAAGGCTTCCATGGCAATCATCGCTTTCATCGCTTTGGGCGATGCGCTGTAGTAATCCAGGCGGGAACTCATGGGGCGACCTCGTGAAGCGATGATGTTTTTTCACGGTAGTCGTCGAGGCCGCGGTGTGACAGATCCAATTCTGCGAAATACCCCCGCACCACTCGGCACCAGACCAATCCCCGGTTTTTCCACTGCGCAACTTCTGCGCAGCCGCCCATGCGGGTAATCTGGCGCGACGCACACGCGCCTCAATTTGCCCCTGGAGCCCCAACGGTATGGAACTTCACGTTGTCATCAACGKCCGCAAGGACCTGGCAGGCCAGTTGTACAACCAGCTGCGCAGTGCCATCGAATCCGGACGCCTGGCCGCCGGGACGCAGCTGCCGCCCAGTCGTTTGCTGGCCGAACAGTTGGGGATATCGCGCAAGACCATTTCCGACACGTACGCGCAGCTGACCTATGAAAATTTCCTCACCGGGGTGATTGGCAAAGGCACCTACGTGAATGCCCGACCGGCAAAAATCGCCCGCAAACAAAGCCATACCGAGTTGGCGAGTTACGACGTCATTGAATCCTGGCGCAATCTGCCGGTGTTCCTGCGTCACCCCACGCTGGAAGGGTCGTTGCGTTATGACTTCATTGGCGGCGCCACCAGCAAGGGCCAGTTCCCGCAGGATGACTGGCGACGCTGCACCTCCCACGCCTTGCGCCAGATTGCCGGCTCCAAAGGTTTCTACAGCCTGCCCGAAGGCCTGCCGGCGCTGCGCAATGCCATTGCGCGGCACATCGCGTTCTCGCGCGGGGTCAATTGTCAGGACGAAGACGTGGTGGTGTGCAATGGCGCGCAACAAGCGCTGGACCTGATTTCCCGGGTGATGACGCGCCCCGGCAGCATTGTCGCCATGGAAGATCCGGGCTACCCGCCGGCCCGCCTGTTGTTCGGCTCGCACGGTGCCACGGTGATCGGTGTGCCGGTGGATGCCGAAGGCATTCAGGTGGATAAAATCCCCCTCGGCACACGGCTGATTTACGTCACGCCGTCGCATCAATTCCCGCTCGGTTTGCCGATGAGCCAGGAGCGTCGGGTGGCGCTGCTGGAACGGGCTTATGAACTGGGCGCGATCATTATCGAGGACGATTACGACAGCGAGTTTCGCTACGAGGGCCGCCCCACGGATTCGCTGCAAAGCATGGATGAGCGCGGGATCGTCGCTTACGTCGGCACCTTCTCGAAAACCTTGCTGCCGGAATTGCGCCTCGGTTATGCAATATTGCCGCCGGCGATTCTCGAAGCGGTGATCCGCGCCAAGCAACTCACCGACCTGCACACGTCCACGTTGCCACAGTGGGCGCTGGCCAAATTCATCGCCGAGGGCTGCCTGCTCAAGCATATCCGGCGCTGCCATACGATTTATGCCGGGCGTCGCGAACGGATTCTGGCGCGCATGGCGGGCGACCTGTCGCCGTGGCTGGAGCCGGTGCCCACCACGGCCGGGTTCCACATGGTGGTGATGTGCAAAGTGCCTATCGATCTTCCGTTGGTGATAGAACTGGCAAAAAAAGTCGAAGTCGGGCTCTACTCCATCGAGGCCTTTTACTTTCAGCAGACGCCGCAGGCCGGGCTGTTGCTGGGTTTTGGCGCCATTGAAACCCTGGACATCGATACGGCCCTGGACCGTTTGCGCGACATTTTGCAGCAGGTTGCCTGACAGATTGGTCTGCGCCTTTACCGGGCGATTGGCTATTGGTGGTCCGCAGCAGCAGGCCTATCCTGCATAAGCGTTATCCCTCAATGAGCAGGATTCGTCCGGCCTGATTCAGGAGTGTGAGCAATGTCCCAAGAAGTGATCAATACCGTACAGGTGCAGGCCGTCGCTGGCCGCTCGGATGAACTGGGCAAGCAACTGCAAAAGATTGTCGAAACCCTGCGTGAACTACCGGGCTGCGACTCCTATATGGTCGACCGCTGCCCCGAGGACACCAACCGCTGGACCGTCAGCGCTCGCTGGCAATCGGAAGCGGCCATGCACTCGCATTTCAATTGCCCCGAAGTTCAGGGTTTTATCGGTCTGATTGACAACCAATTGGCAAATGCCGTGGATTTCAACAGCTTTCCGATCCGCTAAAACCCCAAGCACCCACCGCACCCGCCTCGTAGCAGCCGTCGAGCAGCGCGAGGCGGCGTTCGGCTGTGCAGCAGTCGTGAGATTTGGCGATGCGGTGTTTCAGGAATATCACATGTTCAGGTTTTACGACTGCTGCGCAGCCGAACGCCGCCTCGCGCTGCTCGGCAGCTGCTACAGATTTTCGTTGGATTGGTCCCCTCGCCTTCGCGAATATTGGCTGTTTGATTGCCCTGCCCTGCGGACTATCGTTGCTCCAGACGATAACCACCGCAGGTGATAAACCATGAAAGCTTTGCGTTTCCTTGCTGCCCCCCTTGCTGCCCTCGCCCTGACTGTTTCGGCCGCCGCCCTTGCTCACGAAGGCCCGTCTGAAAAGGTCACGGTATTGCAGGACCAAATGCTCAAGAACGTGCCCAATAAAAAGGCGCTGATGATTGAAGTGGACTACGAGCCAGGCCAGTCTTCCATCGCCCACAAGCACGAAGGCACCGCCATGGCTTACGTGATATCGGGGGAGATAGTTTCTCAAGTGAAAGGTGAGCAGCCGAAAACCTACAAGGCCGGTGAGTATTGGTATGAAGCGGCCGGGTCGGAACATTTGGTGTCGAAGAATGCCAGTGCCACCCAGCCTGCCAAACTCTTGGTGTTCATGGTATTGGCACCCGATGAGAAAGTTTTGATCCCGTTGGAAAACTGATAGCTGTAACGCCAGCCATAAATAAACAGGCCCAAATGAGACATTCGGGCCTTTTTATTTCCAGGCGTCATTAACTGAACGCTTTTAAACCAAACAAAACTATTGCCGTACCCATAAGCTCATCTACTGGCTAGTTTCTTTTGCAACGACAGGTTTAGTCTGGAATCACCGCCGACACTACTCGGCAACTTAAGCTTTCCGACTCAAGTTGTTTCACTGGAGATACACCATGAAACGTGTGCTTGTCAGTGCATTCACAATGACTGCTCTTTTATCTGGCTGCTCGATCCCCACGGCGCCAACTTCCGTCTCTTACCTGGACGGTCTCTTGCCTGAGCCCGTGGGTCGCAGCAACGCCACGCAAGTAAACAATGGCCATAACGTTGCGCTCGGCGTTGTCTACAGCCGAAACACCCAGGCCAACCGCTCCTACCTTCAAGACTATCAGGCCAACGCCGGCACCGGTTTCGGCCAGAGCCTGCTGGTTCAACCGATTCACGACGCCTACGTCAGCACCTCCCAACCCGACCTGGCTGTGGATTGGGTCAAGGCATCCCTGGGGCGGCAGTTTGGCTCGGTCACGGTGTACCCGGACATGCAAAGCCTGAGGGCGGCGAAACCGGATGTGATCGCCATTGTCGACAGCCGCAGTCAATTGATTACCTCGCGCAGTTCGGATATAGCGGCTGATGTCAGTGCCGATTTCTATGATGCGAACTTCAACTACATTGGCACGGCACAAGGGCATGATGCTAAAGCACTGACTCCGGTCTGGGCCGACTTTAAACGCACTGAAGAGATAGTCGCGGACATTAACGAGCAACAGAATGTTCAAGTTAGGGCATTGCAGAAGTTTGACCAGTCGCTCAGTAATTTATTGACCAGGCCGACAGATAAAGTATCCATGCTAGATAACACTTCTAGCCAAAAATTATATTAAGGCTAGTGGCCTTGTCGCGGGCAAGCC
>NZ_JBFUBK010000142.1:0-26301 GCF_056405815.1 Pseudomonas sp. P1_F1_2
GCTTGTGGTTGAGGCCGTGCTTGCTGCGCACGAAGACTTCAAAAAGGGTCCATTCAGACATTTCAATGACTCCACATCAGGTGGCCGGATCAGGCGGCGTTCTTGTTTTGTTTTTTGCGGGCGTGGGCGACGGCGGCTTCGCGAACCCAGGCACCGTCTTCAATCGCCTTGCGGCGGGTGGCGACGCGTTCCTGGTTGCATGGGCCGTTGCCCTTGAGCACTTCGTAGAATTCGCTCCACTGGATCTCGCCGAAGTCGTAGTGGCCGGTTTCGGCGTTCCACTTCAAATCCGGGTCCGGGCAGGTGCAGCCCAGCAGTTCCAGTTGCGGGATGGTCTGGTCGATGAAGCGCTGGCGCAGTTCGTCGTTGCTCTGGCGCTTGATTTTCCAGGCCATGGACTGAGCGCTGTTCGGCGAGTGTTCGTCGCTTGGGCCGAACATCATCAGCGATGGCCACCACAGACGGTTGATCGCGTCCTGGACCATGTCTTTTTGCGCCTGATTGCCGTGGCGCATCATGGTCAGGAGGATTTCGTAACCCTGGCGCTGGTGGAAACTTTCTTCCTTGCAGATCCGCACCATGGCCCGGGAGTAGGGGCCATAAGAGGTGCGCTGCAACACCACCTGATTGACGATCGCCGCGCCGTCCACCAGCCAGCCCACCGCGCCCATGTCGGCCCAGTTCAGCGTCGGGTAATTGAAAATGCTCGAATACTTGGCCTTGCCGCTGTGCAGCTTGGCGATTTCTTCATCGCGGTCGGCGCCCAGGGTTTCCATGGCGCTGTAGAGGTACAGGCCATGACCGGCCTCGTCCTGAATCTTCGCCATCAATTGCAGTTTGCGTTTCAGCGTCGGCGCGCGGGTGACCCAGTTGCCTTCGGGCAGCATGCCGACGATTTCAGAGTGGGCGTGCTGGGAAATCTGCCGGATCAGGGTTTGCCGGTAAGCATCTGGCATCCAATTCTTGGCTTCGATCTTTATTTCTGAATCGATTTTTTCCTGGAAGGCGCGTTCCTCCTCGGACATCTCCGAGAGGTCTTTGATGCGCTTTACGCCGGTTTCTACGAGCTGTGCGTACATTTTTGGTCTCCCGCCGTGAATCTGTTTGATGGCATGGAGAACTTTATAAGCGATACAGAAATTAATATCAAACATAAAATGGTGTGTCGTATGTGTTTTTGTATCGCTTTGGGATGGGTGGTTGGTTTGGTCGGGGGCATATCCGTTTTTTTTGTGATGGCTTCTATTGGTTCCGCTCTTACAGCGGGTCACTTTGGAAGAGCGCCAAAGTAACCAAAGCGCGTTTGCCCCTTTCGTTCGGTGCCTCGCCTAGGCTCGGCATACCCTCGCTCCGGTCCTGCTCCGTGGGCCCGCCGCCATCGGCCATCCATGGCCGGGGGCGGCTAACCCGGCATCCTTGCCGGGTTGCCCACTGCGCAGAACCTGCGCTCGGCCTCTCGAGGGGGCGGTGCATCAAGATCAAAAGCTGCAGGCGAGCTAACGCTCGGCCTGTTGAGTGGTGGGGAGCAAAAGATGTACGCCGATTTTTTTTTTGCAGGAGTGAGCCTGCTCGCGATGCTTTTGCTTGATCGTTCCCACGCTCTGCGTGGGAATGCATCCCCTGACGCTCCGCGTCACAGAGGCTCCGATTTCTGGACAGCCTGATGGCTACTTAGTAGCATCCGCCGCATACGGATTTTCTCCTGCGCGTCGACTGACGTGGGTCTATCAAGGAATCGAAATGCACACTTTCACCCATGGCGATAAATCGGTTGTTTTCACTGTCCTGAGCGGTGAAGTGGTGGGCAGCGAAAAGCTCAGCGAAACCCGCGTAACATCCACTGGCGGCGTTCATGTGAACGGCAAGGACAGTGAAGTGACGCCGGTGCGTGTCAGTTCGGTTTCGATCATTAATCATGAGTTCTGGGTCAAAACCCCGGACGGCGTCGAGCACGACGTGAAGTTGCGCGGTGTGGATATTCCGTTGCGCACCGGCCAGGACATCTCGTTGATCAGCGCTTTGAAAAAGGATGGTTCGCCGCTGCATGCCATTTTGCAGAACCACACCGCCTTCAAACGCTGGGTGTTGCGCGACGGCAACGCGCTGCACACCGAGCTGGAGCTGGCGCCCTTCAACTGGAATACCGTGCTGATCGTGTCTGGATTGTGTGTCGCCGGTATTGCGACCGCAGGTCTGGGGCTTTTAGCGGCAGCGGGCTATTTGTTCTATGCGATTTATCAGGGCTCTCAGCGCAAGAAGCTGCTGGTCAGCGATTTGAACGCCTTCCTCGAGAAGCTGGAAAATCAGGTCGCCAGTCGCGTTCGGGCACCAAGCCCTGCACAGGTTATGCAACCGGCCCAGGCCGATCTTTTTGCCCTGGCAGAAGTCATTGTTCAGGAAGAAGAGGTTGTGCAGGCAAGCGTCGAGGCTCCCGCAGAAAACGCAGTGCTCAACAGCGACAGCGTACGCCGGGCGCTGTCACGCAAACTCTGAGCAATAGGCCTTTGAGGGTTCTTGCGCAGACCCAAACCTCGCATCGATAACGGGACGCAGAGCGTCCCCGGCGGCATTCCCACGCGGAGCGTGGGAACGATCAACGATCAAAGCAAAAGCATCGCGAGCAGGCTCACTCCTACAAAAAATCGGGGTGCGGCTTTGGCTTCTCACCACTCAACAGGCCGAGTGTTAGCTCGCCTGCCGCTTTTGATCTTGACGCACCGCCCCCTCGAGAGGCCGAGCGCAGGTTCTGCGCAGTGGGCAACCCGGCATGGATGGCGGCGGGCCCACGGAGCAGGACCGGAGCGAGGGCATGCCGAGCCTTAGCGAGGCACCGAACGAAAGGGGCAAAAGCGCTTTGGTTACTTTCGCGCTTTTCGAAAGTGACCCGCCGTAAGGGCGGAACCAATAGCCGCCGTAACCGCAAAAATGGATATGTACACCCGATAGAAAATGGCCGGCTGCCAGAAAGCTATCGCGAGCAGGCTCACTCCTACAGAGGGCGTACGCGTTCCAGCTAAAAAAAAGCCCCGCAATTGCGGGGCCATAAAGGGTGCAGCAGTCATGCTTTAGGGCGTTTGTCCAGAACGTGGCAAGCCTTGCCCTCAGATCGCTTGATCGAGTGAAACGGCTGCAAGACGATCCGCGAACTGATCCCGATATACGTCTTGATGTGTTTGCTCAATTCACCGCAAACAGCCTTCTGCTGATCATCGGTCAGGTGCTGGTGCTCAGCCTTCAACTCGACATGCACATCAACACTGTCCATGTTGCCATTGCGATACAAATGGATCTCGTAACACTCGGCCAGTTGTTTAACTTTTAAAACCTGCTCCTCAATCTGCGTCGGGAACACGTTGACCCCACGAATGATCAGCATGTCATCGCTGCGTCCGGTGATCTTGTCGATACGACGCATTGGCCGCGCGGTGCCGGGCAGCAAGCGCGTCAGGTCGCGGGTGCGGTAGCGGATCATCGGCAAGGCTTCTTTGCTCAGCGAGGTGAACACCAGTTCGCCCATCTGACCATCCGGCAGCACTTCGCCGGTCACCGGGTCGATGATTTCCGGGTAGAAATGGTCTTCCCAGATCGTCGGCCCATCCTTGGTTTCAGCGCATTCCATGGCGACACCCGGCCCCATGATTTCCGACAGGCCATAAATATCCAGTGCAGTAATGCCCAAGCGGTTCTCGATGGCACTGCGCAGCTCGCCGGTCCACGGCTCTGCGCCGAAGATGCCCAGGCGCAGGGCCAGTTTGTGCGGGTCGATGCCCTGGCGCTCGATTTCATCGGCGATGTTGAGCATGTACGACGGCGTGACCATGATGATGTCCGGCTGGAAATCCTTGATTAGCTGCACTTGTTTTTCAGTCTGCCCACCGGACATCGGAATCACCGTGCAACCCAGGCGTTCGGCGCCGTAGTGGGCACCGAGACCGCCGGTGAACAGGCCGTAGCCATAGGAAATATGCACCTTGTCGCCACGACGACCGCCTGCCGCACGGATCGAACGGGCGACCACGTTGGCCCAGGTGTCGATGTCGTTCTGGGTGTAACCGACCACGGTCGGCTTGCCGGTGGTGCCGCTGGAGGCGTGCAGGCGCACCACCTCGTTCATCGGCACGGCGAACATGCCGTAGGGGTAGTTATCGCGCAGATCGGATTTGGTGGTGAACGGGAACTTCGCCAGGTCTTCCAGTGATTTGATGTCGTCCGGGTGCACACCCAGCGCATCGAAACGCTGACGGTACAGCGGCACATTGTTGTAGGCGTGAGTCAGGCTCCAGCGCAGGCGATCCAGCTGATGTTGACGCAATTCGTCGATGCTGGCGGTTTCCAGCGGGTCCAGCACAGGATCAAGCACGGCTTTGGCAATTGGCATGTTCATGAATTCACTCGAATTGTTTTTGTGTTCCGGCCCGGCCGCGGCAGGGCTTTGAGTGCATGCCCCAAGGATACCTCTGGGCGCCTTGGGAATCGCGGTTCTTTAGTCGGATATACGCTCAATGATCAGCGCGATTCCCTGGCCGACGCCGATGCACATGGTGCATAAAGCGTAGCGGCCCTGACGTTCTTCCAGTTCATGCAGGGCAGTGGTCACCAGGCGCGCGCCACTCATGCCCAGCGGATGGCCAAGGGCAATCGCGCCACCGTTCGGGTTGACCCGAGGATCGTTGTCGCCAAGGCCCAGTTCACGCAGCACCGCCAGGCCTTGTGCAGCGAAGGCTTCGTTGAGTTCGATCACGTCCATGTCGGCCAGGCTCAGGTTGGCCAGTTCCAGCACTTTGCGGGTCGCCGGCACCGGGCCGATGCCCATGATGCGTGGCTCGACACCGGCGGTGGCCATGGCGACCACCCGGCCGCGCGCTTTCAAACCGTGGCGTTTGGCGACTTCCGGGCTGGCCAGCAGCAGCGCACACGCGCCATCGTTGACCCCGGACGCATTGCCAGCGGTGACGCTGCCGCCTTCGCGAAACGGCGTACCGAGTTTCTGCAGTTGCTCAAGCGTGGTATCGCCGCGCGGGTGCTCATCGTGCTCGACGATTTTGGCCGGGCCTTTGCGTTGCGGGATGTCGACCGCGACGATTTCCTTGGCCAGACGGCCACTGGCTTGAGCGGCACCAGCGCGCTGCTGGCTGCGCAGGGCGAAGGCGTCCTGGTCGGCGCGGGAGACATTGAACTGCTCGGCGACGTTCTCGGCCGTCTCCGGCATGGAGTCGATGCCAAAGGTTTTCTTCATCAGTGGATTGACGAAGCGCCAGCCGATGGTGGTGTCGTAAATCTGCGCATCGCGGGAAAACGCCTGTTCGGCCTTGCCCATCACCAGTGGCGCGCGGGACATCGATTCAACGCCGCCGACCAGCATCAGGCCAGCCTCGCCACAACGAATCGCTCGCGCCGCGGTGCCGATGGCATCCAGCCCGGAGCCGCACAAGCGGTTGAGCGTGGTGCCGGGCACGCTGACCGGCAAGCCGGCCAACAGCGCTGACATGCGGGCGACGTTGCGGTTGTCTTCGCCGGCCTGGTTGGCGCACCCGTAAATCACGTCATCCACGGCATTCCAGTCGACCTGCGGGTGACGGCGCAGCAGTTCACGCAGTGGCACCGCGCCGAGGTCGTCGGCACGTACGCTGCTCAAGGCTCCGGCGTAGCGACCGATCGGGGTCCGCACCGCGTCGATGATCAAGGCGTCATTCATTCGGGGTCTCCTGCGCCAGCACCGAGCCGCGCACTTTGTAGGATTTGCCATGGAACAGGGCGATCAATTGCCCCTGTTGGTTTTCGATACGTACGTCGTAGTTGCCGGTGCGCCCGGAACGGCTTTGCTCGGTGCACTCGGCAGTCAAGGTGTCGCCCAGGCGGGYCGGGGCGATGTAGTCGATGCTGCAACCGATGGCCACCGTGGCGTCGTTGTAGCTGTTGCAGGCAAAGGCAAACGCCGAGTCGGCCAGCGCAAACAGGTAGCCGCCGTGGCAGGTACCGTGGCCTTGAAGCATGTCGGCGCGCACGCTCATGCCCACGCGGGCACAGCCGGGGGCCGCCGAGAGCAGGCGCATGCCCATCGCCTGGCTGGCGGCGTCGCGGTTGAACAGGGTTTTTGCGCAGTCGCTGGCCAGGTTCATCGCTTCGTGATTAGTCATGGAAAGTCCTCCCTTCGGCGACCCGACGGCGCAACAGCAGCGAGGGCCGATAGCGCTCTTCGCCGTAACTGGCTTGCAGGTTTTCCAGCACCTTGAGCACGTGCGACAGGCCGACGGCATCCGCCCAGGCCAGCGGGCCTTGCGGGTAATTGACCCCGGCGCGCATTGCCAGATCGATGTCGGCGGCCGACGCCACGCTTTGCAGCACAGCGTCGGCGGCTTCGTTGGCGAGCATAGCGACAGTGCGCAACACGGCGAGGGCCGGGCTGTCGTTGAGCAGGCTTACGTTGAAACCGGCCCGTTGCAGCAGGGCAACGCCTTGTTCGAGGGCCACCGGCTCAATGTCCGCTGTGCAACTGATCGCGATTCGGCTGGCGTTGCCGTAATCGAGCACGAGGTCGAGCAGGATCAGATTGCGCAACCCGTCTTCCCTGGCGCGCTGACAGGCCATGCGCCCATCGCTCAACGCCAGCACCGCGTCGCCCACCCGCAACAGGCCTTGGCCGTCGCGTTGAATGACTTCGATGTTGTGTGTGCGCAGGCGCGGGATCAGCGCATTGGCAGCGCCGAGATCACCTTCGATCACRCAGCTTTCAACGGTCTGCTCGCTGCTGATGGTGGTCGGCTGCGGGCGTTCGGCGTTCTCGGCGTAGCTGTAGAAACCGTGACCGCTTTTGCGCCCCAGACGCCCGGCGTCCACCAGGTCTTTCTGGATCAGCGAAGGCTGGAAGCGGGTGTCGGCGTAATAGGCGTCGAACACTGAGCAGGTCACCGCATAGTTGACGTCATGGCCAATCAGGTCTGTCAGTTCGAAAGCACCCATCGCAAAGCCACCGGCATCGCGCATCAGCGCATCCAGCGTCGAGCAATCGGCAACGCCTTCCTGCAGCAGGCGCAGGCTCTCGGCGTAAAACGGCCGGGCCACGCGGTTGACGATGAACCCCGGCGTTGAACGGGTGTGCACCGGTTTTTTGCCCCAGGCCTTGGCGGTGTCGTACAGGCAATCGGCCAAGGCTGGATCGCTGGCCAGCCCCGAGACGATTTCCACCAGCGCCATGATCGGCGCGGGGTTGAAAAAGTGCAGGCCCAGCAGGCGTTCTGGGTGATCCAGTTGTGCGGCGATGCTAGTGATCGACAGCGACGAGGTGTTGCTCGCCAGAATGCAGCGCTCGCCGCAGATGCCTTCCAGTTGGCGGAAGAGGGCGCGCTTGACCTCAAGGTTCTCGACGATGGCTTCGATGACCAACTCGCAATCGGCCAGCGCTTCGATGGCTTCCACAGGCAGCAAACGAGCGATGGTCGCGGTGCGGGCGTCGGCCGAGAGCTTGCCTTTCTCGACGCGTTTGCCCAGTTGGCGGTCAATGCCGTCGATGGCTTGAGCCGCGGCGCCGGGGCGATTGTCCAGCAGCAGCACGGTGTGGCCGGCCTGTGCCGCGACCTGTGCAATCCCGGCACCCATGGCGCCGGCGCCGATCACGGCGATGCGTGCGTTGGTGTTCAGTGCGGTCATGACTCAGCGCCCCTTGAAGCTTGGGCTGCGTTTTTCCATGAAGGCGCTGACGCCTTCACGGTAGTCCTCGCTGCGCCCGGCCAGGCGTTGCAAGTCTTTCTCCAGCTCAAGCTGCTCGTCGAAGGTGTTGCTCAGGCTGGCATTGAGGCTGCGTTTGATCAGTGCCAGGCCGTAGGTCGGTTGCGTGGCGAGGTGACGGGCCAGTGTCAGCGCTTCACTACGCAGTTCGGCGTCGTCCACGCAGCGGTAGATCAGGCCCCATTGCTCGGCCTGTTCGGCGCTCAATCGATTGCCGAGCAAGGTCAGGGCTTTGGCGCGGGCCATGCCGACCAGGCGCGGCAAGGTCCAGGTGCCACCGGAGTCGGGGATCAGGCCAAGTTTGCAGAAGGCCTGGATGAAGCTCGCCGAACGCGCCGCCAACACCAGGTCGCAGGCCAGCGGGATGTTGGCGCCAGCGCCAGCGGCCACACCGTTGACCGCGCAGATCACCGGCATTGGCAGGTCGCGCAATTGGCGGATCAGCGGGTTGTAGAACTTCTCGATGGACTCGCCCAAGTCCGGCGCGGCATTGCCCGGCGCCACATTGCGATCGCCCAGGTCTTGCCCGGCACAGAAGCCGCGACCTTCACCGGTCAGCAGCAAAACGCGTACGTCCGGGTTTTGCCGAACCTGCTTCAGGGCTTCTTTGACTTCACCGTGCATCTGCGCGTTGAAGCTGTTCAGTTGCTCGGGGCGATTGAGGCTGAGCAGGGCGACACCGGCCTCGATGGAAAACAGGATGTGTTCGAAGTTCATGGTCATGGCGCTCTCTGGGAGGTCGTTCGCTTTTTTGTAAAAAGGGCGGGGTGATTACTGGCCCGTGAAGTTCGGTGTGCGCTTTTCCTGAAAGGCCTGAATGCCTTCGTCGCGGTCGCGGGTGCCGGCCAGCACGGTGAAGGCATGGCGCTCGAAACGCAGGCCGCTGGACAGGTCGGTGTCCATGGCCTTGAGCAGCGCTTCCTTGGCCAGGCGCACCGCCAGCGGTGCTTTGCCGGCAATGTTGCGGGCGATCTGCAAGGCGCGTTCGACGGTGAATTCCGGTTGGGTCACTTCGCTGACCAGGCCGGCGCGTTGCGCCTGGCGGGCGTCGATCGGCTCGCCGGTCAGGACCATTTGCATGGCCATGGATTTGCCGACGGCCCGCAGCAGGCGTTGGGTGCCGCCGGCGCCCGGCATGATCCCGAGGTTGATTTCCGGTTGGCCGAAACGCGCGTCTTCCCCGGCAATGATGATGTCGGCGTGCATCGCCAATTCACAGCCACCGCCGAGGGCGAAGCCGTTGACGGCGGCGATCAGCGGTTTGTTGAAGCGGGTAATGGTTTGCCACGACGCCTGGCGCGGGTCGTCGAGGATGCCGACCAGATTGCGCTCGGCCATTTCCTTGATATCGGCGCCGGCCGCGAAGGCTTTGCGGCTGCCGGTCAGGACCACGGCGCGGGTGTTGGCGTCGGCTTGCGCGGCGTTCAGTTCATCGGCCAGCTCACCGAGCAATTCGGTGGTCAGGGCGTTCAGCGCTTGCGGGCGCTGCAACGTAATCAGGCGAACGCCCGGTTCGATGATCTCGACAACAAGGGTTAGAGGCATGGCGGATGCCCTCACGGTGCACGCTCGGCTGTACTGCCGGCTCATTATTGGATCGGCGCGGTGGGCCGGTTTTGCCTGAGTATACCTACAACGTGATACGCAATAACAACATAAAAGTTAATTTAATGTGTCTTATTGATGAGCGGTCGGTTTCTTTCAGTCCGCGGCTTAGGGAGCCTTGTGAACGAGTAATCACTGGTTTTTCTGGCTTTAATGCCCGGTTTACAGCGCGTGAGGTGCGGTTATTCGGCGCCTTGACTAAGTGATACGGATTTTTGTCTTTGTGCTGTTAAAAGTGATGTGATACAAAATGAGCCTCTATCGGCATCGCTTTGCGAAGATGCCCGGCACTGCGCTTGAAGGAATGTCCAATGACCTGCTACAGCCTCGATGGCTTGACCCCGGTGGTTGATCCCACCGCTTACGTTCATCCGTCAGCCGTACTGATCGGCGATGTGATCGTCGGTGCCCATTGCTACGTCGGGCCGCTGGCGAGTTTGCGCGGGGACTTCGGCCGGATCGTGCTGGAGGAGGGCGCCAATGTGCAGGACACCTGCGTGATGCATGGTTTCCCCGAGAGCGACACGGTGGTCGAGCGCAATGGCCACATCGGGCATGGCGCGGTGCTGCACGGTTGCCGCATCGGCGCCGATGCGCTGGTGGGCATGAACGCCGTGGTGATGGACAACGCACGGATCGGCCCGCGCTCATTCGTGTCGGCGGCGGCGTTCGTCAAGGCCGGGTTCGAATGCCCCGACCAGTCACTGGTGATGGGCGCACCGGCCAGCGTCAAGCGCGGCCTCAGCGACGAAGAAGTGGCGTGGAAGCAGGCGGGCACCCGCGAATATCAACAACTGGCCAAGCGTTGCCTTGAGCGGATGCAAGTTTGCGAGCCACTGACCGAGCCGGAAGCGGATCGACCGCGCATCAATGACAGCGGCTTTCGCCCAAAAGGCAATACCCTGTGAATGCCTCTGTAGCCGCAGCCTTCGGCAGCTGCTACACGGGTACGTGTGAGTCATATGAAACCGGTATATTCCTTTTCTTTTTTCAGCCCGGTACGCCCATGTCGTCCCTGACACCCTTGAACCAATTGATCACCCGCTTCCAGGAGCAGACGCCCATCCGCGCCAGCTCGCTGATCATTACCTTGTACGGCGACGCCATCGAGCCCCACGGCGGAACGGTCTGGCTGGGCAGCCTGATTCAATTGCTCGAGCCTATCGGCATCAACGAGCGGCTGATCCGCACGTCGATTTTCCGCCTGACCAAAGAAGGCTGGCTGACCGCCGAGAAAGTCGGGCGCCGCAGCTATTACAGCCTCACCGGCACCGGTCGCCGGCGATTCGACAAGGCGTTCAAACGCGTCTACAGCTCCACTGTCCCTGCGTGGGACGGTTCCTGGTGCCTGGTGATGCTCACGCAACTGACTCAGGACAAGCGCAAACAGGTGCGCGAAGAACTGGAGTGGCAAGGTTTTGGTGCGATTTCGCCGGCGGTGCTGGCGTGTCCGCGCAGTGACCGCAACGATCTCAACGCCACGTTGCTCGACCTCGGCGTTCAGGAAGAGACCATCGTCTTCGAAACCACCGCGCAGGACGTCCTGGCCTCCAAGGCCTTGCGTTTGCAGGTGCGCGAAAGCTGGAACATCGAAGAACTGGCGACCCATTACAGCGAGTTCATTCAACTGTTCCGACCGCTCTGGCAAGCGCTTCGCGAGCAAGAGAACCTGCAACCGAGTGACTGCTTCCTGGCACGCGTCCTGCTTATTCATGAATACCGCAAGCTGCTGTTGCGCGACCCGCAACTGCCGGACGAGTTACTGCCCGGCGATTGGGAAGGTCGGGCCGCTCGCCAGTTGTGCCGCAACATTTACCGGCTGATCTACGCCAAAGCCGAAGAATGGTTGAACAGTGCACTGGAAACCGCCGATGGTCCGTTGCCGGACGTGGGCGATAGTTTCTATCGACGGTTTGGCGGGCTGAAGTAGCCCGTCATTGTGGTGGGAGTGTGTTGGTTAGGGAGGACCTGTGGATTGGCGTAGACAATAAAAATAAGCCTGCGTGAGGCCCGACATGATTTCTGCAAATGCACAGCGCCGTGATGGATTTGATCAATGGATTCATCAGATCAACCAGATCTGCGGCGCCTTCAATGCGCAAACCCTGGGCGATGAGTTTTCCGGCCAGATTCGCGAATACCAAAGCGGCGCGCTGAAACTCAGTTTTGTCGACGCCTGCCAGGCGCGGTTGTACCGCACACCTGCCGAAGTCGCGGTGGGCGAGGGCGGTAAATACTTTGCGGTGTTCCAACTCGACGGTACGGCAGGCATGGCTCAGGGCGACGACAAGGTGTTGCTGTCGGCCGGTGACATCACCCTGATCGACGCCTCGCGCCCCAGCGACTTCACCTACAGCGAAAACTCCCGGCAGTTGTCGCTGATTTTGCCTGCGCCGTTGATTGAGCAATCCTTGCGCTTCAACCAGATCAAGTGCGGTCACCGGATCGCCGCAACGTCACCGATGGCGATGCTCTCTCACCATCTGATTCTCGATGCCTCGCGCCAGAGCAGCCTCAGCCTGCCCGAAAGTGAGGCGACGCTGGAGGCGATTGTCAGTCTGCTGCGCCCGGCCATCAGCCAAGCCGAAGACAGCAACGATTTGCATGAGCGGATCTTTCGCAAGACGCTGGAATGCATCGATGCGAACATTCGCTCCGAAGAGCTGTGTCCGGAATGGCTGGCGCGGGAAGTTGGCATGTCGGTTCGAGGGTTGTACCGGATCTTTGCCAAGAAGGGCCTGGTGGTCGCGAAATACATCAAGAATCGTCGGCTGGACTTGTGCGCCCAATCCCTGCGCCAATCGCGCACCGAACAGAAACTGTCCGTGCTGGGCTACTCCTGGGGCTTCTCCGATTCGAGTCACTTCTCCACGGCATTCAAATCGCGGTTTGGCATTTCCCCCGGTGAGTACCGAAAAAACCGCGCCTGATCATCCCTCAACTACACCGTAATTCCCCTGTAGGAGCATGGCTTGCCCGCGATGGCGTAGTGTCAGACAGCTTCAATTTATCTGACACCCCGCCATCGCGAGCAGGCTCACTCTTACAGGGGGGGGGGCTACGGCTTGAGCAACTGGCTGAACGCCTTCAGCTCGCTTTTCTCCAGATCGGATACCAGCACAAATCGCATGTGATTCGCTTGCCAGGACATCACGTTAAAACCACGAATGGACTGACTCTGTAGTGGCTTGTCCGCCTCCGGCGTGGGCAGGATAAACACGTTGATAATGTGTTTGGCCCGTCCATAACTCAGGGCCGCCGTGGTCTGGTGCTGCAAGTAATCCAGCCGTCCGCCCAACAGCACAAACCCTTGTGCCGAGTAATCGACGACCGGTGGCGAGAAGTCGAGTTTGCCGGTGAACCAAGGCTTCACGGTGTGACGGTCGGACGACACCACATCATTCAAATGCTCACCCATCAACGAGCGGACATGACTGGAGACAGCTTCGTCCATCAATGGCTGCTCGCTGGCCGGCGTAGCCACATAAAGCACCACCGCCAGGCCCAACGCTGCCGCAGAAAAGGCCGGTGCGAACCATGTTCGCCAGCGCTCGACAATGTTTGGGCGCGGGGCAGCAGCGGCGAACACACTGGCGGTCAACGATGCCGGGGCCGTGTAATACGGCGCCTGGCGTTTCACGCCGAGCATCAGCAGCCTCGCCTGATCGTGCAAGCGCGCGCATTCGGCGCACTCGGCCAAATGCCCGGCTACCGTTGCCGTCGTCGGCGGGTCAAGTTCCTTGTCCAGATAGCCGTGCATCAACGTCTGGCAAACCGTGCAGTCGAGTTCATTCATGATCGTGCAACTTCAGTAGTTCGAGCTTGAGCATGGCGCGCGCCCGAGCCAGTCTCGACATGACGGTGCCGATGGGAATATCGACCACCAGGGCGATGTCCTTGTAGGGCAGGTCTTCGAGTTCTTTCAGAACAATCACCTCACGAAATGCCGGCGGCAGGGCGCACAGGGCTTGCTGGATCAGCGCCGCATTTTCCGTATGAATGGCCAGCAGTTCCGGGGTTTGGCCATGACCCAGCGCGGCGTCCTCTTCGGATAATTCATCGCCGATCGCGACCCAATGGCGCCCGGCCGACGCCTTGAGCCAGGTGTAGCTTTCGTTGCGCACGATGGTCAGGAACCACGCCTTGGCGTTGCCATCGGCGAAGCGGTGTAAAAAGCGGAATGCGCGCAGGGCACTTTCCTGGACGACATCGCGCGCGGCGCTGTCGTTGCCGGTGAGCCAGCGCGCGAGGTTGTAGGCCGCGTCCAGGTGGGGCGCAAACAGTTCCTCAAATCGCTTCATAGTGGTTCCCGCACTGTCCCACCTCTATAACCGCGCTACTCCGCATTTTATTCCCGAAAAAAACAACTTTTCCAACACACAACTCATTTCCCTGTAGCCGCTGTCGAGGCACGAGGCTGCGTTGGGCTGCGTAGCGGCCCCCGAAGGGCGGTCCTGCGGACACGCAACGCAGCCTCGTCGCCAGCGAGGGAAAACCGATGGACATTCAATCAAGACACCCGCTTCGCACCGACGGCCCGCTCAACCCCGACCGCCGGACACTGCTGAAATGCTCGGCGTGGGCCGGAGCGGGGGTCATCTGGGCCTTGAGCGGTGGCATTCCCCGGGCCTTTGCCCTGGATGCGACGGGCAACGTTTCCGACCCCAAGGCACTGGCCAGCACCTTCCACTTCGTGCAGATCAGCGACTCGCACATCGGCTTCAACAAGGAGGCCAACCCGGAACCGGTGAAGACCTTGCAGGTGGCGATCGACAAGGTCATCGCGCTGCCAAAACCACCGTCGCTGATTCTGCATACCGGCGATATCACCCACCTGTCCAAACCCGAGGAATTTGACACGGCCGCGCAACTGCTCAAGGGCCTGCCGTCCACCGTGCACTACGTCCCGGGGGAGCATGACACCCTCGACGAGGGCGGCGGCAAGCTCTACCTGGAGCGTTACGGCAAGGGCACCAAAGGCAATGGCTGGTACAGCTTCGACGACCACGGCGTGCATTTTATTGCGCTGGTGAATGTCTTCAATTTCCAGGCGGGCCGTGAAGCGACCCTCGGCGCCGATCAACTGGCCTGGCTGGCCGATGATTTGCGCGCCGTGACCAGCAGCACGCCCATTGTGGTGTTTACCCATATCCCGTTGTGGACGGTTTATCAGCCGTGGGGCTGGGGCACCGAGGATGGCGATCAGGCGATTGCCATGCTGCGCAAGTACGGTTCGGTGACGGTGTTGAACGGGCATATCCACCAGGTCATCCAGAAAGTCGAAGGCAATATCACCTTCCACACCGCCCGTGGCACCGCTTATCCACAACCCGCACCGGGTGCGGCACCGACACCTGGGCCGATGACGGTGGCGGCTGATCAGCTGCGCAATTACCTGGGGATCACCGATGTGCGAGCGACGCAGGGTGATCATCCGCTGGCGCTGATCGATTCGACACTGGTTTAGGGGGAGGATACTCGGATGAAAAAGCGACTGTTGGCTGCGGCCTGCCTGATGCTGTCGATGCCGGTGTGGGCTCAGGAGGTGAAAATCGATATCAAGGAGTTCATGTTCGGGCCCAAGGATTTGAATGTGGCCGTGGGCACCAAAGTGACGTGGGTGAACGACGACCAGATTCCGCACACGGTGGCGGAAACCCACAAGGTGTTTCGCTCAGGGGCGCTGGACACCAATGACAGCTTTTCCTGGGTGTTCAATACGCCGGGAGAGTTTGAATATTTTTGTGCGCTGCATCCGCAGATGATTGGGAAGATTGTGGTTAGCCAGTGATGCTGCAAGCACCTGCGACCAATCCACCTGAAGAAACCCGCCCCCCCCTGTAGGAGCATGGCTTGCCCGCGATGGCGGTGTGTCAGATGACTGCGATGTCGACTGACACACTGTCATCGCGGGCAAGCCATGCTCCTACAGGTTTTCGTGTGTTTATTTTGGGGCGTTGAGGTTCAACGTCGGCGTCTCGTCAAAGAAGTTCCACGGCTTCAACAGCACGTGAACCCACTCGGTCGGCATGATCGGCCATTCCTCGGCCCGCGCAATGTGCGTGGTGCCGGTGGTCAGCCAGACCACATCGTCCGAGTTTTCGATGGACTGGTTATCCGCGGTGAACTGCCCGAGCCCGGAGTCTTTGTCCGAACGGTTCGGGTATTTGCCTTCCGGGTACTTCTCCTGCGGATCGTAGCGCGTCACCCACAGTTGTTTGTCCATGAAGCTGAGGCGGTGATAGAGCCATTCGTCCTTGCCGAAGTTGGCGCCCTTGGCCACCGGGTGCGTGCCGCCGGCATACGGAATCAACTGATAGGAAACCGGATTGCCGACTTTGTTTTCCTTGCTGAAGTTGGTCATCAGGCGAACGGTCGAAGGGTCGAATTTCTGTGCAGCTTGCTGTTCGTTGCTGACCACGTTGTGCTCGGTCTGCATCGTGCTGGTGCGCGGGCCGCCACGGTCGTTGGGCAGTACCACCGGGTTCACTTCAACCAGCGAGTTGCTTTCGCCATCCACGTCCATGTCCAGGCGGAAGTTATAGATGTGCTGGTGCGTGGTGCCGACGATGTTGTGGTCCAGCAGGGTGCCGTAGCGCGTGTCTTCCTTGGCCGTGGCTTCGTGCATGGTCTTGGACTGCACGCCCTTGACCGCTTCGATCCCGGTGGCGCCGGCATCGATGCCGATGGTGCCGTTTTGCTGGAAGACCCAATCGACGATGTAGTCGTAGTTGCCCACGGTGCTGATCCAGCGCACCACCAGTTCACGCCGCTCGGTGCTGAGGTTGGGCTGGCCCATTTCCTGGTGTTTGTATTCCGGGCCGGCGTAGCGTTCGAACACCGCTATGGCGCGGGGAATCGACTGCGGCGCGCCGGTGTAGTCGGCGATTGTGGCGTCGAGCAGCACGGCGTTTTGCGGGGCGTCTTTGCCGCGGGCAATCGGCGAAGTCAGGGTACCCATGCCGTATTCGCCTGAGTCCAGGTAAGCCTTGAAGTACCAGCCGGCGTCGGGGTCGCCGTAAGGCACGATCATCCCGCCCAGCGAGCCTTCGTACATGATTTTGCGTTTCTTGCCCTTATCGTCGTACGTGACGGTGGACAGGATCGGGCCGACCCGCGAATCGAGGCGAACATGGAAGTCCCAGTTCTGCCAGTGAATGCTGTTGCCGGTGATGGTGTAGTTTTTCCCTTCCGGCTCGATGATTTCCAGCGGCTTGACCTGCACACCCTTGCGGCCACGGCCGTCGTACGGCGTCGGCTTCATCGGTACAGGAATCAGTGCCTCGTCTTCGATCTTGATCAGCTTCTTTTGCTCAAGGTCGACAATCGCCACCAGGCCCTCGATCGGGTGCGCCCAGTAGTTGCCGTCATCGGTGTTGAGGTAGCTGACGATTTTCAGCAGGCGTTTGTCCTGCGTCAGCCCGTCCTTGCCATCGAAGTAACCGACCGTCAGCGGCGTGGCGACGACCTTCTTCACATCATTGATGCCACGCTTGGCCAAGGCTTGCGCGTACTCGGGGCTGTTCTCGACGGCCGACTGCACGGTGGCGAAATCGTCCAGCAGGACCATGCCGTGTGCACCTTCGATCGGCTTCCAGGACTTGAGCGCCTTGGCGTCGAGATCGACCAACGCTTCAATCACGTGCTTGCCGTCCAGCACCACGATGTTGGCCTGGCGCGGTTGCGTGACATTCTGGCCAGTGAAGACGAAGTTCCAGACCTGATCCTTGGGCGGCTCATTGACGGAGACTTCGGTGAAACGAAAGCCGGGTTGGTAATGCTCGGACTGCTTGACGATGTCCACCGCTGCCTTGATTTCGTCCGCGCTCAACGGGTTGAGCGGGTTAGGGCGGGTTTCGACGACAAAGGTTTTATCCAGGCCGGACTGGAACACCTGATTGATGAAGTCCTTCGACATGTACGCGGTGTTGTGTTTGAACACCACCGGGACCGACAGCTCCATGCGCTTGCCATTGAGCATGGCGACTTTGCTGTCCGGTTTGACCTTGAGGAAGACACCGTCCTTGGCAATCACGAAGAGGTTGGCGTAACTGTCCCATTTGACCGTGGCGCCGAACTCTTCAAGCGTTGTTTGCAGCGGCACCATCTCGGCAGCCCCGCCGTGGGCCTGTGCGCTAGACATCAAACCCGGCAAGCCGAAGGTACTCAGGGAAATGGCCAGCGCGAGCCGGGCCAGTGGTTTTCTTTTTAACGAGACAATGGAGGTGAACATTTCTGAGTTCCTTGGTAAACCGGTGACAGCACAGCACACTTTGCTACAGCCAGTGGATGGCTTCTTGTGAATTCCTGCCAGATTTCTGTTTCTGCGTGCCTAAATGAGCGGTTGACCAAGGTTAATCCACAAACGACAACCTGGCGTCGGCCAGCTTCCAGTTGGCCTGATCTGTCGCATAATGAATACGCGTGTCTTGGCTTCCAACGTTAACGTAATCAAGTGGGTCGTACATTGATCGAACGACGGCAATTCAGCGGCGGCATGAAAGGCAAAAACCTCCGCTACCTCAATGAGCATTCCAACGCGCCGGCGCAACTGACGCGAACCGGTTTTTTGCTGCTCGAACACTTTTCGCTGCCGGCGTTCACGCAAGCGCTGGACACGATTGTCACGTCCAACCTGCTACGCCCCGGGTTGTTCTCGTCCCGCACGTTTGGCTTGAATGACGGGGAGGTGGTCAGCGATCTGGGGTTGGTCATTCGACCCGATGCCCGATTCACTGCGGGGGCGCTTCATCAGCTGGATCTGCTGGTCATTTGTGGCGGCTACCGGACTGAACTGAAGGCAAGCGATGAACTGATCAGCGTGCTCAAGGCTGCGGCAGAGCAGGGCATCACCCTGGCCGGGCTGTGGAACGGCGCGTGGTTTCTGGGCAGCGCTGGCCTGCTGGACGGCTACCGTTGCGCCATTCATCCAGAGCATCGGCCCGCGCTGGCGGAGGTTTCCAAGGCCGCTCATGTCACCAGCGAGCCGTACGTGATTGACCGGGACCGGCTCACGGCGTCCAGCCCTGCGGGGGCTTTCCATATGGCGCTGGACTGGATCAAGGGGCTGCACGATAAAGCGCTGGTCGAGGGTATCGAGGACATTCTGGCTTTCGAAGAATCTCGCTACCGGCGCATCAAACCGGCGGAAAACATCTGCGTGAGCGCGCCGTTGCGTGAGGTGGTCAAGCTGATGGACGCCAACCTCGAAGAACCTTTGGAGCTGGAACAACTGGCGGTCTACGCCGGGCGTTCACGTCGCCAGCTCGAGCGCTTGTTCAAGGAGCAACTGGGCACCACGCCGCAGCGCTATTACATGGAGCTGCGCATCACCGAAGCGCGTCGACTGCTTCAGCACACGGAGTTGTCCCAGGTGGACGTGTTGGTGGCGTGCGGGTTTGTTTCGCCGAGCCATTTCAGCAAGTGCTATAGCTCGTATTTTGGCTACCGGCCGTCCAAGGAAACACGGCTCGTCAAATAAACAACCATGCCCTCTCCCCGGCAGGAGAGGGCGGTTGTTCACCTTAAGTGTGATGAATCTCGCGGTCCTTGGTTTCCGGCAGGAAGAACGTGCCGAGTACGGCCGTCATCACCGCGATCACGATCGGATACCACAGCCCGTAATAGATATCCCCCGTGGCCGCGACCATGGCGAAGGCCACCGTGGGCAGAAAACCGCCGAACCAGCCGTTGCCGATGTGGTACGGCAGTGACATCGAGGTGTAGCGGATGCGCGCCGGGAACAGCTCCACCAGCCAGGCGGCTATCGGGCCGTAGACCATGGTCACGTAGATCACCAGGATGGTCAGCAGCAGCAACACCATCGGGTAGTTGGTCTTCGCCGGATCAGCCTTTTCAGGGTAACCGGCGTCCTTGAGGGCGGTGCCTAGGGTGGCGACGAAGGCATCGTTCCTGGCCTTGAAGTCGGCGGCCGGCAGGCTGGTGCCCTCGAAGCTCGGCACCACCTTGTCGCCGATGCGGACCTGCGCGACGGTACCCGGTTCGGCCTTCTCGTTTTTGTAGGGGATGGCTTTCTTCGCCAGTACGCTCTTGGCGAGGTCGCAGGAACTGGTGAATCTGGCCTTGCCCACCGGGTCGAACTGGAACGAGCACTGGCCGGGATCGGCGATCACCGTCACCGGGTTCTTTTCCTGCGCGGCGAACACGTCGGGGTTACCGTATTGGGTCAACGCATGGAAGATCGGGAAGTAGGTCACTGCCGCGAGGATGCAGCCGGCCATGATGATGCCTTTGCGGCCGATGCGGTCGGACAGGCTGCCGAATATGACGAAGAACGGCGTGCCGATCAGCAGCGAACCGGCGATCAACAGGTTGGCGGTTTGTGGGTCGATCTTGAGCATCTGCAATAGAAAAAACAGTGCATAG
The DNA here is from genome assembly GCF_056405815.1 of Pseudomonas sp. P1_F1_2. Taxonomy (NCBI): domain Bacteria; kingdom Pseudomonadati; phylum Pseudomonadota; class Gammaproteobacteria; order Pseudomonadales; family Pseudomonadaceae; genus Pseudomonas; species Pseudomonas sp. P1_F1_2. Next base: position 19,717 of record NZ_JBFUBK010000142.1, read on the forward strand.
AACTGCCCGGTGTACCAGACCACCGCCTGGCCGGCCGTACCGCCGAGCAAGGCCATGATGACGATTTTCAGGTTGCCCCAGCGGGCGAAGGACTCGGTCAGCGGTGCCTTGGAGGCTTTGCCTTCCGCCTTCATTTTCTTGAACACCGGCGACTCGCTCAGTTGCAGGCGGATGTACACCGAGACGATCAGCAGCAGGATCGAGAGCAGGAATGGAATCCGCCAGCCCCAGGCCTCGAACGCTTCGGTGCCGAGCAGGGTGCGGCAGGCGAGAATCACCAGCAGCGAAAGAAACAGGCCCAGGGTCGCCGTGGTCTGGATCCACGACGTAAAGTAACCGCGCTTGCCGGGCGGCGCATGTTCAGCCACGTACGTCGCGGCGCCGCCGTACTCACCGCCCAGGGCCAGGCCTTGCAGCAGGCGCAGGCTGATCAGGATGACCGGCGCTGCCACGCCGATGGTGGCGTAGCCCGGTAGAAAGCCGACGATGGCGGTGGAAATACCCATGATGACAATGGTGATCAGGAAGGTGTGCTTGCGTCCGATCATGTCACCCAGCCGACCGAACACGATGGCGCCGAAAGGCCTTACGGCGAAGCCTGCGGCGAACGCGAGCAGTGCGAAGATGAAGGCCGTGGTCTCATTGACCCCCGCGAAGAAGTGCTTGGCGATGATTGCGGCGAGGGAGCCGTAAAGGTAGAAGTCGTACCATTCGAAAACGGTGCCCAGGGAAGAGGCAAAAATGACCTTGCGCTCCTCCTTGGTGATCCCGCGTTTGGGCGTGCTGCCCGTGGTTGTGCTGTCGATTACGGCCATGAGTGTTCTCCGTCTTGCTCTTGTTATAGGCCGGAGTACCTCACACCATTTACCGCACCCAGGCCCTGGGGCTGATGTCGTCGGATTGCAAATTGCACGAAGTCTGGATGCAGCTGACCGCCTCGGATAGGTGCCGGGTTAGTTGAAGCATAATCACCTTCGCGTAGATATCCACTCGCCATCACGCAGACTACAAATCAGTGCCCCAAAAAAACCGAAAACCTTCGTAATGCTCAAGCCAAAGCGAACCCTGTAGCAGCAGGCTTCGCCAGCTGCTACAGATCGTGGGTTCCTTAAAGGCCGGTGCTTACAGCAGCGAAATCGTGTAATTGACGATAAAGCGATTCTGGTCGACGTTGCGCCCGGCGTCCGTATTGGACTTGGCGTTACGCACGGTAAAGCCCAGGCCCTTGAGCGTGCCCGATTGCAGTACGTAGTCCAGGGTCATGTCGCGCTCCCACTCGGACTGGTCACCGGCGTTGCGGGCCTTGATGTCCGTGCCTTTGAGGTACGCCACAGTGGCTTTCAATCCTGGAATGCCCAGGGGCGCGAAGTCATAGGTGTACTGACCGAAATTAGTCTGCTCACCGGCGCGGGCAAAGTTCTGGATCATCTTGTCCGTGGGCAGGTAAACGCTGCCGCCACCCGCGCCCTTGTCCACCAGGCTGCCCTGGTTGGGCTGGACGAAGTTGCTGCCGTCGCTCACGCGTTGATGCCCCAAAGACACCGCATGACCCCCGTTCACATAGGTGATCATCGCGGACCAGGTGTTGTTGTCGATCTCACCGTTGTTGTTTTCGGTGAAACCGGACATGCCATAACCTTGCGCCCGGCCGGCGGCGGTGCTGTTGGCGTCGGTCGAGGTCGTGTTGAAGTAGCGCAGGTCGGTGGTGAGCGAGCTTTTGCTGTCAATCGGCAGGACGTGGACCAGCCCCAGGAAGTTCTGGTTGTAGAAGTCTTCCAGCTGCGCGAAGTAGTACTGGGCCTTCAAGTCTTTGGTGATGCTGTAGTCGCCACCGGCGTAGTAGAACTTGTTGCTGTCCTGAGTCGCGCCAGGCACTGACAAACCGGTACGGTCGGTGGAGGCTCGGCCGACCGCGTGTTCAATCACGCCACTGGTCAGGGTCAGGCCATCGATGTCGTTCGAGGTGACTTGGGCACCGGTGAACGACTGCGGCAATACCCGGGCATCGTTGGCAATGAGGATCGGCAACTTTGGCAGCAGGGTGCCGTAGCGAAATTCTGTTTTTGAAATGCGCATCTTCGCCGTCGGGCCGAAGCTGCTCCAGGCGTCAGCCGCACCGTCGCCGTCAGTCGGGATCATGCCGCTGCCGACATGCCGGCCTGCGCCACTGTCCAGCGTGATGCCCTGCAGCGCCTGCGCATCCAGCCCGAACCCGACCGCGCCTTGCGTAAACCCGGATTCATAGCGCAGCACCAAACCCTGGGCCGCTTCTTCGGTTTTCGAGGGGGCGGCGGTGCCGTCGCGGTAGTCGCTGTTGAAATACAAAGTGCGCATCGAGAGGGTGGCTTTACTGTCTTCCAGAAAGCCGTGCGCGGCGGTGTCTGCTGCCTGCGCGCACATGGAACTGGCGGCCAGCAAGAGGGCGGTGGGGACTGCTCGTTGGTACATACGGTGCTCCTGGTGAATTCTTATGATTGTTCTGGAGGTTCACCGCCAACCCGAAACCGGCGCGCAACAGGGCGCACCCGATGAGCGACCCTGAACATCAGGCCGTCGGGATGACGTTTTTTTTTGGTTCGACCGGAATACGGTTAAATCAGGCAGGAAAGTCCGAAGGACAGGGTCATGCGGTACTCCTCGAAAGGGTCACGTCGAATGGGTTGTGAAACTCTTAAAACATTTCGAGAGGTGATTTTCAAACGAGGCGAAAGTAATTTTCGTGGAGGGATAAGGCTTGTCGTACAGAGGTATGGGGCGTCGGTGTTTTTGAAACTCGGCCGGGCGGATTTTCATCCATCTGCGCCTGCACGGTGAGCTTAATTTCCTGGTACTTGATCCAGATGGCTATCTATTGCGGTTCACTCAAAGCTTGGGAATCAGGGCGGTCGAGCATCATGTAACAGCCTGAGAGCATGATGTTGCGTAGCGTGAGGGCTGAGGATTTTAATGTTCATTTCTGGTCGTTTTCTGCCTGTCGTGATGGGCAGCAAACAAGCCGAAGCCGACTTTGATGATAGGCGGCTTTGGGATTGAAACGGTCATATAAGCTTTTTTGCGTTTGCTGACGACCTGACCTGCCGTTTGATAGACGACGCTAGCCTTTACCTCCGCTGCTGCTGCTGCTACTGCTACTGCTACTGCTACTGCTACTGCTACTGCTGCTACCGCTACCGCTACCGCTACCGCTTCCGCTACCGCTACTGCCGCTGCTGCTGTTTTCGACCTTGATCTGCGGCCCGACGCCATCTCCCGTACGGAATGTCGGTAACGCAACCGAGTCCACGAATTTCACGCCGTCCCAGCTCGGCAACGGTGTGGGCATCAATTGGAACTGGCCCGGGTGCTCAGAGTCCCAGCGCAGCAGCATCGAGGTGTCCTCATGCTGTGTGTTGTGGCAGTGCTCCAGGTAGGTACCGGCAAACTCACGGATGCGTATGGCCATTTCGACATTGTCGAGGCTGTCAGGATCGGAGCCAATACGGTAGACATCCTTGCGCGCCCCTTTTTCCCATTCGGGTGGTGGTTTGCCTCCTCGAGTGAGAATGATCCCTTCCTCGAAATGCACATGCACCGGGTGACTCCAGCCATTGCCGCCGTTCTGGATCTTCCAGACTTCCAGCGTGCCTTCACCCTTGAACCCTGCTGGTGTCGGGCCAGTGGCCAGTTGTGGCGCGGCTGAAATCCGGCGCGGGTCCATGTTGAAGCCTTCGCCGCCATCGGTCTTGATCGTCCACGGCTTGAAATCCGTGCCGTCGGAGCGGCCAAAGATAAAGGTTCGGTGCCGAGCCTGGGCGAGCCGGGCGATATCGGCAGGGTCATCACGGTGCAAGGGCAGCGGGATCATGAACCTGCCCTCGGGTTTGCCAGGCTTGGCGGGCTCGAAGTCGACGGGGTTCATGCTGACATCCTGGCCAGTGTAAGGCCTCACGTTCAGTTGCATGAACACGCCCACGCCCGGGTCGCCGTTGATCCACTGTGGCCCGTGGCTGGTTTGCCTGACGACGGGAAGGTACTTCTCGGAGAGTACATCTGCCAATGGAATGTCACGTTTGGGAAGCTTGCCGTTTTCATGCTCCTCGATGTTGACGAAGAAAATTTTGTCGCCCGGCTTGATGCCGTTTTTCGCGAAGTCGACGACGATGTCATAGCGCTCAGCGATACCCAGTATCGGCAGAATGGCATTGTGGTCCTGTTTGTCTCCGTCACCATCGAGGTCCAGGCTGCCATCGAACGGCACCGCGTGCTCCATGATATTGCCGTCGTTGGCAATCATGTGGAACGGCACCCGGTTATAGGAAACCCCGGAGTTTCTCGGGCCAGGGAACTCGCCACCATTACCATTGACCTGACGCACCACCGCCAGCGTGAAGAAGCGAGAAACCGATCCGTTGAGAATCCTGAAACGGTAGCGGCGGGCACGTACGTCCAGGAAGGGCTTGTACTCCCAGTTGGTCAGCACCTGGTCACCGAGAAAGCCGTCGGTGTTGAAGGGGTTGAACCACAACTGGCCGGCCTTGTCCCAGGCCTTGTCGGCGATCGTCAAGTTGATGTCATAGTCGCGGTTACCCCAGCCCAGCGCCGAACCACTGGGCAAGCGCAGGTTGACCCCGTCGTCGACCGACTCGTTGCCACGGTCCACGGCGCTGTAGTAGTTCATCATCGTCGCATTGCCCTTGTAGACATTTTGCGCGGTGAAATCGAGCATGTGGTCGTGGAACCAGTGGGTGCTCATGGTTTCGCGCCAGTCGCCGCGGATCTTGATGGCGCCGTTGTTGCAGGTTTTGAAGCCGGGGTTGGCGTCGTTGACGAAAAGCTTTTCACCGGGGTCGCAGGGGAATGCCGCACGCGGATCCTCAGCGCTGGTATTGATGGTGTCGTAACCGGCCAACTGGATCGGCCAGCGATAGTCGTAGTACTGGCCCGGGAAGAAGAACGCGTTGGTAAAGCCGTCGCTTTCCGCGGGGGAGTGACCGTTATGTTCATGGGTGGTGAGGGTGTGCAGGCCAAAGCCCCGGTTGGCCGACGGGTCAATGGGCAAGGCATCGTAATGACGCATCAGCATCGCCTGGCCATAGCGTACTTGAAGCAGTTTCGGCGGAAAGGTGCCGTCGAACGTCCACAGTGCATTGTGGTCCTGGACAGGGAGGTTGGGGTGAAACTGCACTTGAATGCCCTTGGTTGTGCCCTCGTTGGCCGGGTTGCCGTTGGTGTTGTGATAGAGCCCGCCTGGCGCAAATTCCCCCACGGCGTAGTTATGCCGTTGCATACGATCACGCAAGCCGCTGTTGACGTGCGCGCCGGCTTGCACAGTCTTGAAGGCGTCGCGCGGGAAAAACTCATTGAAACGCTGGTGCGACCAGCCTTTTCCCGGTGGCCGGCCCTCTGCGGGCGAATCGACCCGGCGATTGAGGAAATCCTCGATCTGTGCCCTCCAGGGGTTGCGGTCCAGTACGTTGGAGAACTCTGTCGGGAAGGGCGTCAATGCCGGCTGCCTGAGAAAGGCATCCAGTGCAGCCGGTGACGGGCCACTGCGCGCCACCTTCAATGGATCTTGCGCCGGTGCGGGGCCCACCGTCGGGACCGGAAACGGCACGGGTGATGGCGGGTCGGCCGCATCCAGTTTGTTCGAACCGAATTCCTCGAACAGTTCTAGCTTCTGTGAGAACGGTTGAGCCCCGAATACCGGGCTGGCATTACCGTTGGTGGGGATATTGAAGCTGGGTTGCAGATCGGGTGGCAGCACATTGTCGACCAAGGGCGTCTTGCGGTTACCGACCACGCCATTGGGCAAGTCGAAGGCGCCGACGTTTGCAGGCGGCTGCTTGAGCAAGTCCCTCAATGCGGCATTGGGGTCGGCAGGCTGATTGGTGAACGCCGATGGGTCGGTAGGAGGCGGTGGATCGGTATTGTCGAGGGGGGCTGCCTGGGTCTGGGACAAGCCCAGCCCCAACATGAGCGCGGCAGCAGAGATACTCAGCGCCAGCCTGGTTTTGGACAATGGACTAGGAGTCAACCTTCCGGTATCTAGTTTCATTGCAAACACCTCTGACGGGTTCTGCGGAGCGCGTGGCAATACTCGAGCAATGAGCCACGGCTACTAGCCCAGCTGGCGAAATGTTTGATTTCGAGCCGGGATGGGAACGATGCAAGCTTTCTGCCAAAAGTGACAGGAGGTGACTAATGACTCTACGCCGCGCTCCTCTTGGCTACAGGCTTTAAACAGACGTATGAGAAACCCCGGTGAAGGGGGAATAGTCCCCAATACCGGGTGCGATTGTGCGGAGTATTTGGGTCAAGAAAAGTGGCCGCTTTCTGAATGTATCGATGTCCCCTTGTGGCCGATTCTGTTGAAAAAGTCGGATTTTCAGCCTGAGTAAAATCAAGCACAGCTACCACCGGATAGCCTACTCACCACTTTGTGTGGTTTCTCGGCCCTTCGTTGACCTTTGCTGCGTCGTTATTGGGTTAATTTGAGGTTTTTGGCTTAGTGTAGGCGCACCTATCCCGTGACTGGTGGCCCTTGAGATGTCAGTTTGGCCAGCCGACGTAGGTTCTGCACTGTGGCTGCCAGCGTGAACTCATCGG
>NZ_JBFUBK010000143.1:0-13785 GCF_056405815.1 Pseudomonas sp. P1_F1_2
CGGCGAAATCGTCTGGTCGGCGAAGTACAACGCCTACGGCAAAGTCACGCGCCTGGCGTTCGGCGGAGGCGAGCAGCTTGAGCAGCCGCTACGGTTTCAGGGGCAATACTTCGACGCCGAGAGCGGCCTGCACTACAACCGGCATCGGTACTATGATCCGGATGTTGGACGGTACCTGACGCCGGACCCGATCAAGTTGGCGGGTGGGCTGAACTCGTATCAATACACGCCGAATCCGACGGGGTGGGTTGATCCGTTGGGGTTGAGCGGGAACTGTCCGCCGCCGAACAAGCCTGGGTGTGGGGCGCCGGATGATACGACTGGCGCTAAGGTTGATGAAGGTGAGCCGGCGCTGCCGAAGCCCAAGTTAAGTGCTGCGGAGCTTGCCAAGAAAGAAGTTAAAAGATTAAACGACAGTCAAGGCATGCATATGGTTGGAAAGCATGACCCGGAGGTTCCAGATGATGCTTTCAAGCAAAGGGCAATTGATGGCACGAACCCTATTACAGGTAAGACACCTTGGAATAAGAAAGGTAATCCCAGCTCCAGATTTTATAGTTGGGAAATTATGCTGAAAGCCTACAACCTTGGAACAACACGGACGGAGCAAGGGCTAACACGATTTACGGGAAAAGATTCTCAGAAGGCCGACATTGTGAAGATGAGACTCCCTGGCGCGGGAGAGGGTTATATACCTAATCCAAAATCGGAGAATAATCCGAAATTGATTGAAATGAATGGGTTTGAAATGAAATTCGATCCTGTAACTGGCGTGCCATTTACGCTATATCCAATTAAATAGGTGAGAAATGTTTATTGATCCAGATGATGGGCAACCATACTTCCCGACGCCCGCGTTTTTTTTGGGGGGAGTTGATATTTATGATCGTGAAGAAACGTTAGGAGAAGCTCTTGATAAGCTCGATCCTAATGACCCGGCTAATAGAGAAGAGATAATACTTAAATACTGCTTGCCTACAAGAAAGTCATATCGGCACAAATTTTTGATCTACAAAAGTTTAGAGGAAGCGCTTCAGGACGAAAAATATGATTTTCAGTCGCTGCTGGCGTACGACCCTGAGGAATATTCGTCTTTCCCTTGCGGTTGGGATGAAATGGAAAACACCAGAGCTTTTTTCGAAGAGATTTTTCGTTTGGCAACTGTGGAATGGAAAGAAGACCTTCAAAAGGCCAGTCTTGAAGACCAATCCACTTGGTAGGCGACGCTTGTGAAACGGAAGCGAAATTTCTGGGCAAGGTCGTCGGAAGTTTCCTTCAACTTGTAGCGGCTTTCATGAACTGGTGCGAAGTGAGATCCATGGATAGTCTTTGGCTGTCGCTGCAAATGCAGTGGCAGGGTGTAGGAACCCTTGGGTATTCACCGCGCGTCAGCGCTGTCGTGTGATTGCGGCACTTAATTAGTGTCCGTAAGATCGTTCGCGGCGGCTGTGCGCGGGGCACGCTTCGGCGTGGCTGAGTTTGGTGGGTACCTCAGTTTCCTACTCCCGCGTACGGCTGCCACCCAAGCCCGTAGGAAAGGCCGTTGGTAGCTTAAATTTATCCGCCAAAGGTCTGAAAAAATGAAAACCCTTCACCCCGATCCACCCTACGAAAAACCAATCCCCCACCCCAAAAGCCGCTTCATGGCCCTCACCAGCAACTGCACCGACATGCCCACGCTGTTCGTCGATACCCACGCGCCGCTCGATGTTTTGTATGACGCTGCCAGCTATCGAATTCGCGCCGTCACGCAGGTGCTGGAGAACATGTCGATGCGCGGTTCGGTCGAGTGCGAGTCCTTCATCCTCAGCGATTTTGCCTTGCTGTGCGCCATCCCGTTGCGCGATGGCTGTGATGTGCTGGATGTGATCGGGCGGCGGTTGCGGGCAACGCCTTAGGCGTCTCGACTCACTGCTTTTTGAATGATCGTTCCCGCGCTCTGCGTGGGAATGCAGCCCATGACGCTCTGCGTCAATCGGGTGCCCGGCTCGACACCGGTGGCGTGACTGGAACGCGGAGCGTCCCTGGAGGCATTCCCACGCGGGAGCGTGGGAATGATCGGGTTAGCGGTGTCCGGCCATTAGCGTTTCTTCGGCTGCTGGCACCGCCAAACTATCAATCACATGCACGCTATACCCCTGCACATTCTTCGCATGGTGTTTAGCCTGCGATGCCATCTCCGCCAACTGGCTCGCATCGAGTTGTCCACAGGCCCGCGGATGCAGGTGCACTACGCCAATCGACAGTGACAGCAGCGCAAATTCCTGGCGCACTCCCTGACGATTGGGGGCGATGAAGCAGCCGGCTTCCAGGTGTTCGCTGCGGTAGAAGCGTCGGCATTGGCTGTGGAAGTCGTCCAGCAGTTGGTTCAAGCGTTTTCGCCAGTCTTCCGGGCCGAGCACCAGCAGGAAGTCGTCGCCGCCGATATGGCCGACGAAGTCGCGGGAAGGGTCGACGCGATCGTTCAGGCATTGCGCCAGGCACAACAGGACTTCGTCGCCACGGCCGTAGCCGTAGATGTCGTTGAAGGGTTTGAAGCTGTCGATGTCGACGTAGCAGATGATCGACTCGCGCTCCTGTTGCAGCAACCGTGTCAGGCATTGCTGGATCGGTACGTTGCCGGGCAACAGGGTCAGCGGGTTGGCGTAGCGGGCTTGCTGGATTTTTAGTTCGGTAATCAGTTTGAGTACATCAATGACCCGACCCAGTCCCAGGTAGCTGCCGTTGAGGGTGATGATGAAATCTTCTTCGATGCGCTGGCGGGCGCGGCTGGTGATCAGGCGGCTGACCTGTTGCAGCGACTGGCTCATTTCCACGGCCAGAAAGTCGTCGTTCATCAAGCGACTGATCGGTTTGCGCGCGAACAGGTCGGTGGCAAACGGCTTGAGTAGCGCGTCTGAGAGCGAATGCCGGTGAACGATGCCGCAGGGGTGGCCTTGCTCGTCGAGCACCGCCAGGGAGTTCAGGTTGGCCTGGCGGCGGAACGCTTCCAGCACGGTGGCGGTCGGCGTGTCGCGCGACACGGCCGGTTGGTCGTTGAGCAGGGCACTGAGGTCGCTGCCTTCGTCGTTAAGCGCGACGGCGGTGCTGTCGTGTTTGGGCATCAGGTTACGTGCATCCCGGGGCGGGTGCTCCTGAGGACGGCACAGCAAATAGCCCTGGACCAGGTCGACGCCCATCTCGGTCAACACCGCGAGCTCTTCCGGCAATTCGATACCTTCGGCAATCACTTGGGCCCGCGAGGCTTTGGCGATTTGCAGGATCGAGCCGACAAATTCGCGTTTGAGCGCGTCCTGGTGAATCCCGTCGATGAAATGGCGATCAATCTTCACGTAATCCGGACGCAGCTCGGACCACAATCGCAAGCTTGAATACCCCGCCCCCAGATCATCCAGTGCGATGGAAAAGCCCATCGCCCGATAGTGATGCAGCGCGTTTTGCAGCAACTGGAAATCGTCGGTCGGGGTCTGTTCAGTGAGTTCGATGACCACCTGACTCGGTGGAATGCCGAAATCCTGCAGCAGTTGCAGGGTGCGCCCAGGCTGGTGGGCGGCTTCGAGCAGGGATTCCGGAGAGACATTGAGAAACAGCTTGCCTGGCAGTTGCTGTTCGTTGAAACGTCGGCAAGCACTTTCACGGCAAGCGATTTCCAGCTCGCTCAAGCGACCGGCCTGGCGCGCCACGGAGAACAAGGCGATGGGGGAGTGCAGCGGGCTGTTCGAAGGGCCGCGAGTAAGGGCTTCATAGCCGACAATGCGTCGCTCGGAGAGGGAAATGATCGGTTGGAACAGGCTGTGCAAGCCGCTTTGAGCCAGTATGGAACTCAAGGCACTCAGCTGTTCTGTCATGGTCATGGCAATCTCGGGGCGATAAAAAAGGACTGGGAGCAGCCTCTTGTCAGAGGTGCTCCCAGTCCCTTATTTCACGACAGAATGATGACTGTTTGATGACGCTCCGGGGAGCGTCAGCATTAAATTGCCATCATCGTGATTGTAACAACTTAGTGCTTGGCGACCGCGCTGTTGAGTTTCAGGTAGTCCAGCAGGATCCGACCGGTCTCGCTCAAGTAGGCGTCGTCTTCTGGCTTGGTCTTGTCCGGCTCGGCCGCGATGGCGTCTTCGTCTTCTTTCTTCAGCTCTTTGAGCGGCTCTTCGCCCTTGGCCTTGCGACGGATGTTTTCCATGGCCAGTTGTTTGGCTTCGATATCGGTGTGTTGTGCACGACGATCCGCTTCATTGAGGCTGACGGTTTTTTCTGCCATCAGTTTCTGCGCCAGGGCCAGTTTGTCGCGGATAAACACGAACTCCGCGTCTTTGGCCGAACGCACGTCATGCTCGGACTTGAGTTGCGAGAGGTACGGTTTGAACGGGTCGACCGCAGGCTTGATGGCCGCATGGATGGTGTCCCACGGCATGGCTTCCGGCAGGGCGCTTTCGCCGATTTCCTTGGTGTCGATAATCGACGGGTAATCGATGTCCGGCAGTACGCCCTGATGCTGGGTGCTCTGGCCGGAAACCCGGTAGAACTTGGCCAGGGTCAGTTTCAGTTCGCCGTGGTTCAGCGGCTGAATGGTCTGCACGGTGCCTTTGCCGAAGGTCTGGCCGCCGATGATCAACGCGCGGTGGTAGTCCTGCATGGCGCCGGCAAAAATCTCCGAAGCCGAGGCGGACAAGCGGTTGACCAGCAACGCCATCGGGCCTTTGTAGAACGCGCCCGGGTTTTCGTCTTCCAGCACGTCGACACGGCCGTCGGCATTACGCACCAGAACAGTAGGGCCCTTGTCGATGAACAGGCTGGTCAGTTCGGTGGCTTCCTGCAGGGAACCGCCGCCGTTGTTACGCAGGTCAATGACCACGCCGTCGACTTTTTCCTTCTGCAGCTCGGTCAGCAGTTTCTTGACGTCGCGCGTGGTGCTCTTGTAGTCCGGATCACCGGCACGGAAGGCTTTGAAGTCGAGGTAGAAGGCCGGAATCTCGATGACGCCGAGCTTGTAGTCCTTGCCGTCCTGTTTCAGGTTCAGCACGGACTTCTTCACGGCCTGGTCTTCAAGCTTCACCGCTTCGCGGGTGATCGGCACGATCTTGGAAGTCTGGTCGTTAGGCGCATTGCTGGCCGGAATGACTTCCAGGCGCACCACGGTGCCTTTCGGGCCGCGGATCAGCTTGACCACTTCGTCGAGACGCCAGCCGACCACGTCGACCATCTCTTTGTTGCCTTGGGCAACACCAATGATCTTGTCGGCCGGAGCAACCAGTTTGGTTTTGTCGGCCGGGCCTGCCGGCACCAGACGCACGACTTTCACCTGGTCGTTATCGCTCTGCAACACAGCGCCGATGCCCTCCAGGGACAGGCTCATGTTGATGTCGAAGTTCTCCGCGTTATCCGGCGACAGATAGTTGGTGTGCGGGTCGTAGGACATGGCGAAGGTGTTGATGTACGCCTGGAAGATGTCTTCCGCGCGGGTCTGGTCCAGGCGCGCCAACTGGTTCTTGTAGCGCTTGGTCAGGGTTTCCTGGATTTGCTTGGAGTCCTTGCCTGCGATCTTCTGGCGCAGCACTTCGTCCTTGACGCGTTTGCGCCACAGGTCGTCGAGTTCGGCGGTGGACTTGAGCCAAGGCGCGTCCTTGCGGTCGATCAGCAAGGTTTCCTTGGTGGTGAAATCGATCTTGTCGACGCCTTTGTTCAACTCGGCAAGGGCGAAGTCCAGACGCGCCTTGACGCGGTCCAGGTAGCGCTTGTAGATGGTGAACCCGGCGTTCAGGTCGCCGCTTTTGAGGAAGTCGTCAAACTGGGTTTTCCATTTGTCGAATTCCGCGATGTCGCTGGCCATGAAGTAGCTGCGCGACGGGTCCAGCAGCTTGAGGTAGCTGTCGTAGATGATCACGGAGCGCGCGTCATCGAGCGGCGGTTTGCTGTAGTGATGGCGCTTGAGCAATTCGACGACGTTCAGACTGGCGATTACTTCGTCACGATCAGGCTGAAGCTTGTCCCAGCTATTGGCTGCAAACGTATTGGTCGATAGCGGCAACAGGCCGATACCGATGAATAGGGCTAGGGCGGTGCCAGGAAAAAAATGCTTCATGCTGATTCGACGCGGGGACAATTGATCACGCATATTAGGCCGTCTTTGAAGTCGCCGGATCCACAAGGGCCGGTCGCATAATGCAAGAAAGCCCGAGGCTACAGCTACGGGCTCAGTCCAGACTCACTATGGAGGCACTGTGAAAGCATTGCAAGGCGTTGACGGTCAAGTGGAGTGGCTTGAAGAGCCCAGTCCTACATGCGATGTAGGACAAGTTCGCATTCGCGTGGCGGCTGCGGGTCTCAATCGCGCCGATTTGTTACAGAAAGCGGGTCTGTATCCGCCGCCGCCCGGGGCCAGTCAAGTACTGGGTCTTGAGTGTTCAGGGGTGATCAGCGAGGTCGGCCCGGGGTCTTCCTGGCAGGTCGGAGATCGGGTTTGCGCCTTGCTGGTCGGGGGCGGGATGGCCGAAGAGGTAGTTGTCGACGGACGGCATGTGTTGCCAGTGCCAGACGGTTTGTCACTGGTCGAGGCGGCAGCACTGCCCGAAGTGTATGCAACCGTCTGGCTGAATTTGTATCAACTCGCGGCGCTTAAACCGGGTGAGAAAGTTCTTCTGCACGCCGGAGCAAGTGGAATTGGTTCAGCCGCCATTCAGCTGTGCAAGGCGTTTGGCAACCCGTGCTGGGTCAGCGTCGGTTCTGCCGAGCGTCTGGCTTACTGTGAGGCGCTGGGGGCGCAGGGCGGGGTGGTGCGCAAGGGTGGCCTGGACAGTTTGAATGACCTGGGGCCATTCGATGTGATCCTCGACCCGGTTGGCGGTCATTACGCGGCGCTGAACCTCAAGCTGATGGCCCGAGATGGACGTTGGGTGCTGATCGGCCTGATGGGCGGCCGTGAGGCGCAGCTGGACCTGGCGCAAGTGCTGGACAAGCGCGTGCAACTGCTGGGGTCGACCTTGCGCAGTCGCGACGATCAGTTCAAGGCGGACTTGTTCAGCGATTTGAGCCAGCACGTCTGGCCACTGTTTGCCGAGGGGCGTTTGAGCCCGCAGTTGGCCAGTTCGTTCCCGATCAAGGATGCCGAAGCGGCGTTTGCCGAATTGGCGACCAACACGGTGGCGGGGAAGCTGGTGCTGGTGATCGACGAAAGCCTGGTTTGACTCTCTCCTGTAGGAGCATGGCTTGCCCGCGATGAACGTTGGCGTGTTTTGACAGACACACCGCGTCGCCTGAATCGCTGGCAAGCCATGCTCCTACAGGGGCTACCTGTTACTTCCAGAGGTGGATCGGCCAGCCGGCCTTTTCGGCATGCTCAAGCAGCACCGGATCCGGATTCACCACGTGGGGAAAATCCACTTTCAGCAACAGCGGTAAATCATTGCGTGAGTCCGAGTAGAAACTCGCGCCTTCGAGGTTTTCCTCTTCCGCATCCAGCCATTCCAGCAATCGGATGATCTTGCCTTCGCGGTAGGTCAACGTGCCCACGGTGTGGCCGCTGTACACGCCATGCGCCACTTCCAGTTCGATGCCGAGAATCTCGTCGATGCCCAGGCGATTGGCAATCGGCTTCACCAGGTGCGTGCCGGACGCCGAGATCACCAGAATCCGGTCGCCGGCCTTGCGGTGGGCGGCGATGGCCTTGGTAGCGTCGCTGAAGATAATCGGCTCGATGAAGTCCTCCACCCAAGGCCCGACCAAGTGCTCAACCTCTTCCGGCGTGCGGCCGATCATCGGTTCCAGGCTGAAGGTCATGTAGTCCTCCATTCGCAACTTGCCGTGGCTGTAGGCGTCCATCAGTTCGTTGTTCTGACGCATGAACGACTCGGGATCGACCCAGCCCAGTCGACCCATTTGCTCGCTCCAGAGGGTGGCGCAGTCGCCGTGGATCAAGGTTTCATCCAGATCAAAAATTGCCAGGGCCATTAGTGCAGTTCTCTCTTCAACATCAGCAAGGTCATCAGGCTACCTCACACAGGGCCGTCGGATCGATGGAAAGCGCCAGGCGCTGACCATCGGGATGCAGGTCGGCCGCCGAGCGGTTGAGCACATCTACCACCAATTCCACACCACGGGCTTCGACCCGGTACCGAATCACGTTGCCCAGCAAACTGTGGCTGCGCACCTGGGCATCCAGTTGGCCGTTCAGGCTCAGCTCGATGGCTTCCGGGCGAATGGCGATGCGGTGGCTGATTGGCCGTTGCAGCAGCTTCGAGGCGCTGTCGGCATCCAGCAGGTTGTAGTTGCCGATGAAACCGGCGGCAAAGACATCCACCGGGGCGGTGTACAGGGTTTCGGCGTCGCCGCTTTGTACGATCTTTCCCTGATTCATCAGGAAAATCCGGTCTGACATGGTCAGCGCTTCTTCCTGATCGTGTGTGACAAAGATCGTGGTCAGGCCCAGTTCACGCTGGATCTGACGGATCTGTTCGCGCAGGTGCTTGCGAATCCGTGCATCGAGGGCTGACAGCGGTTCGTCCAGCAACAACAAGCGTGGCCGGGTCACCAGTGAACGGGCGAGGGCGACGCGCTGGCATTGGCCGCCGGACAGTTGATGCGGATATCGAGCGGCGAAGTCGTTCAACTCCACCAAACTGAGCACTTCGGCGACGCGCTTCTGGCTGTCGTCGGCGTTGACCTTCTGCATCCGCAGGCCGAAGGCGACGTTTTGTTCCACCGTCATGTTCGGAAACAGCGCATAGCTCTGAAACACCATGCCGATTCCGCGTTTCTGCGGGCTCAGGGGAACGAGGTCCTGGCCATCGAGCAGGATCTTGCCGCCATCGACCGAGGTCAGGCCGGCGATGCAGCGCAGCAGCGTGGACTTGCCGCAACCGGACGGGCCGAGCAGGGTAACGAATTCACCTTTCTGGATTTCGCAGTTGATGTCGCTGAATACTGTGGTGCCGGCCTGCCTTGATGATGAGTAGCTCTTTTGAAGATGTTGGACGCTCACATAGCTCATTCGCTTTTGTCCTTGTTCAAGATATTGGCCGCCCAGGTCAGAACCAGCACAAAGAGGAAGTAGGAAATCACCAGTGCACTGGTGAAGTGGCCGCTGCTGTTGCGCATGTTGTTGAGGTAGACCTGCAGGGTTTCGTAGCGGGTGCCGACGAGGATGTTGGCGAACACGAACTCGCCGAACAGGAACGAGAACGACAGCAGCAACGCCACCATCAAGCCTTTGCGCAGGTTCGGCAGCACCACCAGGAAGGCCGCTTGCCAGGTGCTGGCGCCGAGCAGTTGGGCCGCGTCCATCAAGTCGCTCAGGTTGATCGCTTGCAAGTTGTTGGTGATGGCCCGGTACATGAACGGCAGGGCAATCGTGAAATAGCAGCCAATCAGAATCCACGGCGTGCCGACCATCGCGAAAGGCCCCGACCCGTAGAGTTGCAACAGCCCCACCGAAGACACCACCGGCGGCACCGCGAAGGGCAGCAGGATCAGAATGTTCATCAATGCGTCGAGTTTCGGGAAATGGTAATGCACCACAAACAGCAGCGGCAGAATCAGCACCACCGACAGGATCAGCGCACCGACGCAGACCAGTAGCGATTGACCGAAAGCGTTCAGAAAGCGCGGATCGCTCCACAGCTGGACGTACCATTTGATGCTGAAGCCGCTGGGCAGGATAGTGGCCGACCAACTGCTGGAGATCGAATAGATGAACGTGCCGAGCAGCGGCAACAACAGAATGGCAAACAGCAGGTACACCACGACGCGGTGGTAAACGCCCACGGGGCCCAGTTCAGCGCGAGACATGGTAACTCCTCTTCAACAGCAGCTGATGCACGATGGTCACCAGGGTCATCAACGCCACCAACACCACCGCCAGGGCACTGGCCAGATTCGGATCGAGGGAAATGTCACCGGACACCATTGCCGCGATGCGGATGGTCATCACGTTGAAATTGCCGGTGGTCAGTGCATACACCGTCGCGTAGGCGCCGAGGGCGTTGGCCAGCAGGATCACGAATGTGCCGAGCAGCGCTGGCGTCAGCACCGGCAAACCGATGTGCCGCCAGAACTGCCAGCCGCTGGCGCCGAGCAGTTCGGCGGACTCGCGCCAGTCTTCGCGCAAAGCATCGAACGCCGGGTAGAGCAGCAACACGCCGAGTGGAATCTGGAAGTAGGTGTAGAGAATGATCAGCCCGGTTTTCGAGTACAGGTTGAAGTCCTGAATGATCCCGGCCTGCTTGAGCATGATGGTGAAGCTGCCGTTGAAGCCCAGCAGAATGATGAACGCGAAGGCCAGTGGCACGCCGGCGAAGTTACTGGTCATGTTGGCGAAGGCGTTGACGAAGTTGCGCAGTTTCGAGTCGACCCGACGCAGGGAGTAGGCGCCAAGCACCGCGATGATGATCCCGAATACGCTGGACCAGAAACTGATCTCAAGGCTGTACTGGATCGCCTGCAAATAGAACTTTGAATTGAAGATCTTGGTGAAGTTGGCCAGGCCCCAGCCAAACTCTTCCGATTCCAGGCTGTTGATCATCACCCAGATCAGCGGGGCGATTTCGAACACGATAAAGAACAGTACAAAGGGCACAAGACACAACGCCGCCAGCCACTTGCCACGGGTATTGGCATTCACTTGAGCAGCTCCCGGCACACAGGTTTGTCGTGGGCCACGCCCAGCAGTTCGCAGACGGTGCCGCAGATTTCAGTCTGTTTCGGCATAGCGCTGGTGTTCAAGCTGAACGCATCGCCGAGGACAAACAGTGGCACTTCGCGTTCTTCCGGCAACAGGCCGTTGTGGGATCGGTCGTTGTTCATGCCGTGGTCGGCCGTCACCAGTACTTGATAACCGGCATCGAGCCAGGTGCGCAGGTAGTCGGCCAGGATGATGTCGGCCGAACGGGCGCTGTTGCGGTATTGCGGGGTATCGAGGCCGTGCTTGTGCCCGGCGTCGTCGATGTTCATGGGGTGGATCAATAGAAAGTTCGGCGCATGACGCACGCGCAGGCTTTCGGCGTCGGCGAACAGGTGCGAATCCGGGTAGTGGTCGTTCCAGTAAAAGTGACCGTGCTGGATTGGCAGGTTCTCGTCGTCGGTGTGACGGTCCCGTGCGGCAATAAACGGCGAACGATTGTACAGCTCACTGACCCAGTGATAAGCCGCCGCAGCGGTTTTCAGGCCGGCGTTGGTGGCGTAGTGATAGATGCTGCGCTGGTTGGACAGGCGCGAGACATTGTTGTGAACGATGCCGCTCTCGATCGGCGGGACGCCGGTGAGAATGCATTCGTACAAGGGGCGAGACAGGGCCGGCAGTTCGCACTCCAGTTTGTAGAGCGCTGCGCGTCCTGCGCCGACGTAGGCCTGCAGGTGCCCCATGGTGTGGCGCGCGACCTCGTAATTGAGGCCGTCGAGCACGACAAGGATGACGTTGTGCTTCATAGGGGCAAAAACTCCACGAACATTGAATATTCTCAAATCCTGTAGGAGCAAGGCTTGCCCGCGATGGAGTTACCCCGTTCTTTGGATAGACCGGGGTTTCCCCTATCGCGAGCAAGCTTTGCTCTTACGGATGAAGCATTACTTCATTTCTACGATGACTTCTTCGTTCCACTTCTGAGGCAGGGCTTTGGAGGTCTTTTCCCATGCGTCTGCGTCTTTGATCGGCGTCACGTTTTTGTACTGCTCGTTAGGCAGCAGCTTGGACTTCACGTCGGCCGGCAATGTGATGTGCTCGGCACGGATCGGACGCGCGTTGCCTTTTGCCAGATTGATCTGGCCGGCGTCGCTGAAGATGTATTCGCGGGCCAGCTTGGCGGCGTTCGGGTTTTTTGCGTATTTGTTGATGATGGTGGTGTAGCCGGAGATCACCGAACCATCGGATGGAATCAGCACTACGTAGTCATCCGGGTTGGCCATCTTGGCCCTGTAGCTCAGGCCGTTGAAGTCCCAGACCACGCCGACTTCGATTTCACCCTTCTCCATGGTGGCAATCGTCGGGTTGGCCATGGACAGGCGACCCTGCTTGGCGATTTCGGCGAACAGTTTCAGGGCCGGTTCAAGGTTTGCCTCGTTACCGCCATTGGCCAATGCCGCTGCCAATACACCGTTGGCCGCTTGGGCCGCGGTACTCACGTCGCCGATGGAAACCTTGTATTTACCGCCCTTGAGGTCAGCCCACTTGGTCGGTGCTTCGGAACCGTGCAGCAGCTTCTTGTTGACGATAAACGCGATGGAGCCGGTGTAGGCCAGAGCCCAGTTGCCGTCCTTGTCCTTGGCCCAGGCGGGAACCTGATCCCAGGTCGTCGGCTTGTACGGTTGAACCACGCCTTGCTTGACCGCGATCGGGCCGAACGCTGCGCCCACGTCACCGATGTCAGCGCTGGCGTTGTCTTTTTCAGCGGCGAACTTGGCGATTTCCTGTGCCGAGCTCATGTCGGTGTCGATGTGCTTGAGGCCGTAGGTTTTGGCCAGGTCTTCCCAGGTGCCTTTCCAGTTGGCCCAGTCATCGGGCATGCCGACGCTGTTGACGGCGCCTTCCGCTTTCGCAGCGGCTTCGAGGGTTTTCAAATCATCAGCCGCCATGGCGGCGGTGCACATGGCAATGGTCGAGCCTAACAGTGATGCCAGGAAAAGCTTTTTCATCCGAAGCTCCTTTGGGCGTTTTCAACGCTGCGATTGCGGTTGTGTTGGTCTAGGTCAGCAATACCTGAGCCAATTTAGGTGGGCTCGATGACACTTTCATGTCGGTCGTCGCCCGGCAGCACAATTATTTGCCCGGTATTGGCAGGTGCCAGATAAGCGTAGACCATGGGCAAAGGCCCGGTGAGCAAGGGACTTGGCCGATGTATTGCAGGGCTTGAAGCGACCGTGGGCATGACCGTTGGGTAGCTTTGTCATCGATCAGTCATCTGCACTGCCTACGCTTGCAGGATGAAAATGAGCCGGGGTTACAGTGCGGTTCTGCCCCGAAACTGTGCTGGTCTAGTCCAGATAGGTAACGTTGATGCGTGATGAGGCAACAAAAGCGGTGACAGCCATAGGTCAGGTCCTGCAGGAACAGCTCGACCACGGTCTGTTGGCGCCCGGCAACAAGCTACCGGCCGAGCGCAAGCTCAGTGAGTTGTTCGGGACCACGCGGATTACCGTGCGTGAGGCGCTGTTGCAGTTGGAGGCGCAGGGGCAGATTTATCGCGAGGAGCGTCGCGGCTGGTTCGTTTCACCACCGCGCCTGGCCTATAACCTGATGCAGCGCAGTCACTTTCACGCGATGGTCAGTGCGCAGGGGCGGGTGCCGTCCACCGAGGTGATTTCGGCGCGGTTGCAGCCGGCGTCAGCGGCGGTGTGCGCCTGGTTGCAATTGCCGGCGCTGTCGAGCGTGATCCAGATTTGCCGCGCGCGACGCATTGATGAGCGGCTGGTGTTGTACGTGGAGCACTATCTGAACCCGCAGTATTTTCCGGGGATTCTTGAATTTGATTTGAATCAGTCGATCACCGAGTTGTACGCGCGGCATTACGATTTGCACTACGGGCGGGTGCGTTTCGAAATTGTGCCAACGTCGCTCTCGGCGGATGCGGCCGCCGCGCTACGGGTGTCAGTGGGTAGCCCGGGACTGCGCATCGCCCGGGTCAACTACGATCAGCATGAGCGGCTGATCGATTGTGACCTGGAGTTTTGGCGCCATGATGCGATTCACGTCGGGGTGGATGTGGTCTGATCGTTTTCGGTCTGCGGTCCGCCGCCAGCGGTCACCACCTGCACGCTCATGCGCGGCATCGCCAGGTCCATCCCTGCGTCGTCCAGATG
>NZ_JBFUBK010000144.1:0-13540 GCF_056405815.1 Pseudomonas sp. P1_F1_2
CTGCGCATCCGTATCAGCGTGTGCGCCTGAAAAAACTAGATATCGAGCCTCTTTGCTTTGCTCTGATCAAGTGGGCGATGTTCATTCGTCTCGGTAGTGACTATTGACATAAATGGTCACTTGAATAAGCATGGTGCATCCGCTACCGAGAGATCTTTATGATCCAGCGCCACCGCATGTCAGCCATTTTCATTGTCTTGTTGCCGTTTGCCCTAGCGGCCTGCAACGAGGCCACGCCTGCCGATCCTCGCCTTCAAGTGCCCTTGGTGCGCATCGGCGTGGTTCAACCCTCCGCGCCTGCGGCACGGGTATTCACCGGTATCGTCGCGGCCCGAGTTCAGAGCGATCTCGGTTTTCGGGTCCCTGGGAAGGTCTTGGAGCGTTTGGTGGATGCTGGACAAAGTGTCAAGCGCGGGCAGCCACTTATGCGAATCGATGCCAACGACCTGACGCTGACCGCGCGGGCACAGCAGGAAGCGGTACTGGCCGCCATGGCCCGAGCTCGGCAGGCCTCCGATGACGAGCTTCGCTACCGTGATCTGGTGTCCGTCGGAGCGGTATCTGCTTCAGCTTACRCAGGGTTCAAAGCAGCTGCCGACTCGGCGAAAGCCCAACTCAACGCTGCCCAGGCCCAGGCTGATGTGGCGAAAAACGCGACCGGTTATTCGACGTTGCTGGCGGATGCTGACGGGGTGGTAGTGGATACCTTGGCGGAGCCGGGGCAGGTAGTTGGCGCAGGGCAGGTGGTGGTACGCGTTGCCCATTCAGGGCAGCGCGAGGCCGTGATCCAGTTACCCGAGACGCTACGTCCTGCGCTGGGCTCGGCGGCGACGGTTGAGTTATACGGCCAGCACCAGACTGCAGGTAAAGCGCGTTTACGCCAGTTGTCCGACTCTGCCGACCGACAGACCCGAACGTTTGAAGCGCGTTATGTGCTGGAGGGGGCGCTCTCCAACGCCACCCTGGGTTCGACGATCTCAGTGGTTATCGCTGACACGGATGTTGCTGATGCCAAGGAATTACAGGTGCCCATGGGGGCCCTCTACGACGCCGGTAAAGGCCCGGGGGTCTGGGTGGTGGGCGGGGAAGCTGAGCAGGTGGCATGGCGCCCGATCAAGGTTCGCGGCCTGAATAATGAGGCCAGCGTGCGCGTGACGGGGGATCTGCAGGTGGGTGATCGAGTTGTCGCATTGGGTGCTCACTTGCTGAGCGAGGGAGAGAAGGTCAGGACTGAACTCGCCGATGCTCCGCAAAATTCAGTGGTTGAGGTAAGTCGATGAGCGGCTTCAATCTTTCGGCGCTGGCCGTACGCGAGCGCTCAATCACCCTGTTTTTGATCCTGCTGATTTCTGTGGGTGGGTTGTACGCCTTCTTCAAACTGGGGCGTGCGGAAGATCCCGCATTCACCATTAAACAAATGACGGTGGTCACCGCCTGGCCTGGGGCGACGGCCCAGGAGATGCAAGACCAGGTGGTAGAAAAGCTGGAAAAACGCATGCAGGAACTGCGTTGGTACGATCGGACCGAGACCTTTACCCGGCCCGGCTTGGCATTCACTACGGTGTACCTGCTCGACAGCACGCCCCCCTCAGCCGTCCAGGAGGAGTTTTACCAGGCGCGCAAGAAAATCCTGGATGAGCAGAAGGGGTTGCCGTCTGGGGTGATCGGCCCGATGGTCAATGATGAGTATTCCGATGTCACCTTCGCGCTCTATGCGCTCAAGGCCAAGGGCGAGCCCCAACGTCTGTTGGTGCGCGAAGCCGAGAGCTTGCGCCAGCGTCTGCTGCATGTGGCGGGTGTGAAGAAGGTCAACATCATCGGTGAACAGGCCGAGCGCATTTTTGTCGAGCTGTCCTACGAGCGTTTGGCGACACTGGGCATTTCCGCACGAGACATCTTCAGTGCGTTGAACACGCAAAACATGATAACCCCGGCAGGTTCGGTAGAAGCGAAGGGCCCACAGGTTTTCATCCGCCTGGATGGCGCGTTTGATGACCTGCAGAAGATTCGTAATACCCCACTGACGGTGCAAGGCAGAACCCTCAAGTTGTCCGATGTGGCTGAGGTCAAGCGTGGTTATGAGGACCCCGCGACGTTCCTGGTACGCAACAACGGCGAGCCGGCACTGTTGCTCGGCGTGGTCATGCGCGACGGCTGGAACGGCCTGGATTTGGGGAAGTCGCTGGACGCTGAGGCCACAGCGATCAACGAGCAGATGCCTTTGGGCATGAGCCTGACCAAGGTCACGGATCAGGCGGTGAATATTGGCGCCTCCGTCAACGAGTTCATGGTGAAGTTTTTTGCTGCCTTGGGCGTGGTGCTGCTGGTGTGTTTTCTCAGCATGGGCTGGCGTGTCGGCGTTGTGGTTGCCGCGGCGGTGCCGCTGACCCTGGCGGCCGTGTTCATTGTCATGGCGGCCACGGGCAAAGACTTTGATCGAATTACCCTGGGCTCGTTGATTCTGGCGCTGGGACTGCTGGTGGACGATGCAATCATTGCCATTGAAATGATGGTGGTGAAGATGGAGGAGGGCTACGACCGAATCAAGGCCTCCGCTTATGCCTGGAGCCACACGGCCGCGCCGATGTTGTCGGGAACGTTGGTGACAGCGATCGGCTTTATGCCCAACGGTTTTGCCAAGTCGACCGCTGGTGAGTACACCGCGAACATGTTCTGGATCGTTGGCATCGCGCTGATCACTTCCTGGGTGGTGGCCGTGGTGTTTACCCCTTACCTGGGCGTCAAACTGCTGCCGCAGATCAAGGTGCCTGAAGGCGGACATACGGCGATTTACGGTACACCGAACTACCAGCGTTTCAGGCGCCTGCTGGGCAGTGTGATCCGCCGCAAAGGTCTGGTGGCGACATCCGTCGTGGGCTTGTTTGTTGTTGCGATTTTGGGCATGGGCGTGGTCAACAAGCAGTTCTTCCCCACGTCCGACCGACCTGAGGTGCTGGTTGAGATGCAGATGCCTTACGGCACCTCTATCGAACAGACTGATGTGGCGGCGGCCAAGGTCGAGGCGTGGTTGGCTCAGCAGCCGGAGGCCAAGATCGTCACTGCTTACATTGGCCAGGGCGCGCCGCGCTTCTACTTGGCGATGGCCCCTGAACTACCCGATCCATCCTTCGCAAAAATCGTCGTCCTGACCGCGAATCAGCAAGAGCGTGAGGCGCTCAAGCTCCGCCTCAGACAAGCGGCGGCCGATGGCTTGGCGCCTGAAGCTCGGGTGCGAGTGACGCAGTTGGTATTTGGTCCTTATTCACCGTATCCGGTGGCCTTTCGGGTGATGGGCGCCGACCCCGCAGTGTTGCGGGATATCGCCGCGCAGGTGCGTGAGATCATGACCGCCAGCCCCATGATGAGGACCGTCAACACCGACTTGGGCGAGCGCGTGCCGGCACTTCATCTCACGCTGGATCAGGATCGCCTGCAAGCATTCGGCTTGACCTCGACCGATGTCGCGCAACAGCTGCAATTTCTGCTCACGGGGGTGCCTGTCACCGAGGTGCGTGAGGACATTCGTTCGGTTCAGGTGGTCGCTCGCTCCGCGGGTGAGACGCGTCTGGATCCATCGAAAATTGCCGCCTTCACGCTGACCGGCGTCCAAGGCCAGCGCGTTTCGCTGTCCCAGGTCGGGGCGGTGGATGTGCGCATGGAAGAGCCCATCCTGCGACGTCGTGATCGTACGCCGACAATAACCGTGCGCGGTGACGTGGCTGAAGGTCTTCAGCCTCCCGATGTCTCCAACGCCTTGATAACGCAGTTGCAGCCCATCACCGAAAAACTGCCGGCGGGCTACCGCATTGAGTTTGCCGGCGCGATCGAGGAGTCGGGTAAAGCAAACAAGGCATTGTTGCCGTTGTTCCCGATCATGATCGCGCTGATGTTGCTGACTATCATCATTCAGGTGCGCTCGATGTCGGCAATGATGATGGTGTTCGCCACCGCGCCTTTGGGCCTGATTGGTGTGGTGCCAATTCTGCTGCTGTTCCAGCAACCGTTCGGGATCAACGCCTTGGTGGGACTGATTGCCTTGTCAGGGATTCTGATGCGCAACACGCTGATCCTCATCGGCCAGATTCACTCAAATGAGCAAGCCGGCCTGTCGCCATACAACGCCGTGGTCGAAGCCACTGTGCAGCGCGCGAGGCCCGTGATTCTCACGGCGTTGGCGGCGATGCTGGCGTTCATTCCTCTGACCCATTCGGTGTTCTGGGGAACGCTGGCCTACACCCTGATTGGCGGTACGTTTGCTGGCACCGTGCTGACCCTGGTGTTCCTGCCAGCGATGTATGCCCTCTGGTTCAAGATCAAGCCTGAGCCCGCGCATGAGTTTGCAGCGAACACTCACGTTGCTTGAGTACCGCTTGCCACCGATCACTGTGCGCTTTGGTCGTGCCGTAATACCAGTCGAGGGCAACGCTTTCCAGGTGGCGGCCGTTGATGGGGCCTCCGTCTTGGCTTGGTTCTTGGCTTCTAGCTTCTATGGGGGGGGCAATGGCATCCGCCAGCATTCGCTTGACCTGCAAACGAAAAAACCCGCCAGAAGGCGGGTTTTTCGGGGGGGCAGAGATTTTGAAAGCCTTCTCTGGAACCTTGTCTGGCTCCACGACCTGGACTCGAACCAGGGACCCAGTGATTAACAGTCACTTGCTCTACCAACTGAGCTATCGCGGAATGGCGCCTATGTTACTGATTCAAAAAGAGAAGTCAAGCGTCTGATAGCAACTTGACCGATTCGTCGGGACAGACGGCGGTTAATCGGTCGTGGGCGGTTACCAGAATCGTTTCAGAGGTCTACCATGGCCGCCCGGAAGTGGTCACACGCGCTGCCGGCCATTCGCCGAAAAGGTACGCGCCATGAACCATTCAATCCTTACACCTCTCAACAACGGGGTGTTCGCATGAGCATCGCTCAGATCAGCTTGCCCAAAGGGGTTGGCCCGCACGCCGAAAAACTGTTCGACGCAATCACTCAGGCCAGCAACGCCGAGGAGTTGAACCGTGCTGGCGGCAAGGCCGAAGGGTTTGTTCTGGGGCTGGAAAGCACCAAGGCCATCAAGAGTCAGGTGGCGGAATCGCTCTACGTCGCCTATGACGACGCCGCCAGTCAGCGTGCCACCGAACTGGCTTAACCGCCGAAGGTAAGGGTGCCGAGCATCAGTTTGGCATAGAGCATCGTGGCGCCCAGTTGCACCAGCCACAAGGCCAGGCCGCCAAGAAATACGCCCGCAGCGACTTGCAGCACCAGGTTGTTGCCGCGTTTGGCTGGGGTGCGAGGCACGAAGTGGTCCAGCTCATCGCGGTCAGCGCGTAGGTCATCGTTTTTCATGGGGTTCTCGCAAGAATTCTCGTGTTTACTCATAACTTGTGGGAGCCGGGCTTGCCCGCGATAGCGGTCGATCAGCCAACATCAATGTTGAATATGATGGCCTAATCGCGGGCAAGCCCGGCTCCCACAATGGGATGGTGTGCAGTCTAGAGGGCTTGGCCGTCGGGTCGAGAGATATCTGCAACCCATAAAAAAACGGGAAGCCATAAGGCTTCCCGTTTTCAATCACGCGACGACTCAGATCACCTGAACGATGGCCTTGGTCACCACGTCGATATTGCTCTGGTTCAACGCAGCCACACAGATGCGGCCGGTGTCCAGGGCGTAGATGCCGAACTCGGTGCGCAGGCGGGTGACTTGCTCAACCGTCAGGCCGGAGTAAGAGAACATGCCACGCTGGCGGCCCACAAAGCTGAAATCGCGCTGAGGCGCGTTTTTTGCCAGGGTGTCGACCATCTGGATGCGCATGCCGCGAATTCGCAGGCGCATTTCAGCCAGTTCTTCTTCCCACTGGGCGCGCAATACCGGGCTGTTCAGCACAGCGGCAACGATGCTTGCACCGTGAGTAGGCGGGTTGGAGTAGTTGGTACGGATGACGCGTTTGACTTGCGACAGTACGCGCGCGCTTTCTTCTTTGGACTCGCTGACGATCGACAGCGCACCAACGCGCTCGCCGTACAGCGAGAACGATTTGGAGAACGAGCTGGATACGAAGAACGTCAGACCCGATTCGGCGAACAGGCGCACAGCGGCGGCGTCTTCGTCGATGCCATCGCCGAAACCTTGATAGGCCATGTCGAGGAACGGTACGTGACCCTTGGCTTTGACGACTTGCAGCACGTTGTTCCAGTCGGCAGGGCTCAGGTCCACGCCGGTCGGGTTGTGGCAGCAGGCGTGCAGCACAACGATCGAGCCGTTTGGCAGGGCGTTCAGGTCTTCCAGCAGGCCGGCACGATTAACGTCGTGGGTCGCGGCGTCGTAGTAGCGGTAGTTCTGTACCGGGAAACCGGCGGTTTCGAACAGTGCGCGGTGGTTTTCCCAGCTTGGGTCGCTGATCGCTACAACGGCGTTCGGCAGCAGTTTCTTGAGGAAGTCGGCACCGATTTTCAGTGCGCCGGTGCCGCCCACCGCTTGGGTGGTGATGACGCGGCCAGCGGCGATCAGTGGCGAGTCGTTGCCGAACAGCAGTTTCTGCACTGCCTGGTCGTAGGCAGCGATGCCGTCGATTGGCAGGTAGCCACGGGAAGCGTGTTGAGCGGCGCGAATTGTCTCGGCTTCGACAACGGCGCGCAGGAGTGGAATTCGCCCCTCCTCGTTGCAGTAAACACCGACCCCCAGGTTGACCTTGTTGGTACGGGTATCGGCGTTGAATGCTTCGTTGAGGCCCAGGATTGGATCGCGTGGTGCCATTTCGACAGCGGAGAACAGGCTCATTTTTGCGGCGGCTCTGAATGGAGAATGGAGGGACGTGTCGCGCTCCAGCCGAATGCACTAGAGCGGTGCACAAACGGGGAGCTAGTATAGAGGCCATCTGCGATCGATGGCGACAGACGATTGGGCTTTTCCGTTAAGTTTTTCCGATTATTTTCCGACCGTTAGTCGAATGCTGACGTCAAACGATTCGCCGGATGTAGGACGTTTGCCTTGAAAGAGCAGGCAATCGACTCCACATTGAGCACAATCCAGTTTTTTCCTCGGGCGGTTTTAGCCGTTTGCGGTCTTTTTCGTTGCTGTCCCATTTGACCGGGCAGGCGCGAATCCAGGGGTATTGAATGTCTGAATTCCAGCTAGTCACCCGCTTCGAGCCCGCCGGCGATCAGCCAGAAGCCATCCGCCTGATGGTCGAGGGCATCGAAGCCGGGCTGGCGCACCAGACGTTGCTCGGTGTGACCGGCTCCGGCAAGACCTTCAGTATCGCCAACGTGATTGCACAAGTGCAGCGTCCGACGCTGGTGCTGGCGCCGAACAAGACCCTGGCCGCGCAGTTGTACGGCGAGTTCAAGGCGTTTTTCCCGAACAACGCGGTGGAGTACTTCGTTTCCTACTACGACTACTACCAGCCCGAAGCCTACGTGCCGTCGTCCGATACCTTCATTGAGAAAGACGCCTCGATCAACGACCACATTGAGCAGATGCGTCTGTCCGCAACCAAGGCGTTGCTGGAGCGCAAAGACGCGATCATCGTCACCACCGTGTCGTGCATCTACGGCCTGGGTAGCCCGGAGACCTATCTGAAGATGGTGTTGCACGTGGATCGCGGCGACAAACTCGATCAGCGTGCGTTGCTGCGTCGCCTGGCGGATCTGCAATACACCCGCAACGACATGGACTTCGCCCGTGCGACCTTCCGGGTGCGTGGCGATGTGATTGATATCCACCCGGCGGAATCCGATTTCGAAGCGATCCGCATCGAACTGTTCGATGACGAGGTCGAGAGCCTGTCGGCGTTCGATCCGCTGACCGGCGAAGTGATCCGCAAGCTGCCGCGCTTTACCTTCTATCCGAAAAGCCACTACGTGACGCCGCGTGAAACCCTGTTGGGCGCCGTCGAAGGGATCAAGGTCGAGTTGCAGGAACGCCTCGATTATCTGCGCACCAACAACAAACTGGTTGAGGCCCAGCGTCTGGAGCAGCGCACCCGCTTCGACCTGGAGATGATCCTCGAACTGGGCTACTGCAACGGGATCGAAAACTACTCGCGCTACCTGTCCGGCCGTGAGTCCGGCCAGGCGCCGCCGACGTTGTTCGACTACCTGCCGGCTGACGCCTTGCTGGTGATCGACGAATCCCACGTCAGCGTGCCGCAGGTTGGCGCCATGTATAAGGGCGACCGCTCGCGTAAAGAGACGTTAGTGGAATACGGTTTCCGCCTGCCGTCGGCGTTGGATAACCGGCCGATGCGTTTCGACGAGTTCGAAAGCATCAGCCCGCAGACGATTTTCGTCTCGGCGACGCCGGGCAATTACGAAGCGGAGCATGCCGGCCGCGTCGTCGAGCAGTTGGTGCGTCCGACGGGGCTGGTTGATCCGCAAATCGAAATCCGCCCGGCGCTGACCCAGGTCGACGACCTGCTTTCGGAAATCACCAAGCGCGTTGCACTCGAAGAGCGGGTTCTGGTCACGACCCTGACCAAACGCATGTCCGAAGACTTGACCGATTACCTGGCCGACCACGGCGTTCGCGTGCGTTATCTGCACTCTGACATCGACACGGTAGAGCGAGTCGAAATTATTCGTGATCTGCGCTTGGGCACCTTTGATGTGCTGGTGGGGATCAACCTGCTGCGTGAAGGCCTGGACATGCCGGAAGTGTCGCTGGTAGCGATTCTCGATGCGGACAAGGAGGGCTTCCTGCGCTCCGAGCGCTCGCTGATCCAGACCATCGGCCGGGCGGCACGTAACCTCAACGGCCGGGCGATTTTGTACGCCGACCGCATCACTGGCTCTATGGAGCGGGCGATTGGCGAAACCGAGCGGCGGCGCGACAAGCAGATCGCCTTCAACCTGGCCAACGGCATCACGCCCAAGGGCGTGTTCAAGGACGTCGCCGATATCATGGAAGGCGCCACCGTGCCGGGTTCGCGCAGCAAGAAGCGCAAGGGCATGGCCAAGGCTGCCGAGGAAAGCGCCAAGTACGAAGCGGAATTGCGCTCGCCGGGCGAGATCGCCAAGCGGATTAAAGCCCTGGAAGAGAAGATGTACGCGTTGGCGCGTGATCTGGAGTTTGAAGCGGCGGCGCAGATGCGTGATGAGATTGGCAAGTTGCGGGAGCGGTTGATTACTGTCTGAGATTTGCGGTGCCTGTCAGGCCGCCATCGCGAGCAAGCTCGGCTCCTACATGTAGGAGCCGAGCTAGCTCGCGATAGGGGCCTACTCGGTCTTAGTGTGCTTCCCCAGCCTTAATCCCCTCTGGCAATTTCTTGGTCAACAAGATCGCCAGCATGCTCACCCCCAGCGCAATCCCGACAAAGTGAAACGCATCGTTGTAGGCCATGATCGACGCCTGTTGGTGCGCAATCTCGCTGATCTTTGCCAGTGCCGCCGTCTCATTGCCTAGCCTGTCCGCCATCGACGACAGCCGCTCGGCCACCTGCGCATTGCTCGGCACAATGGCTTCGCGCAAATAATCAAAGTAGGTCTTGGTTCGCGCATCCAGCAGGGTGGCGAGGAGGGCGATGCCAATCGCGCCGCCGAGGTTGCGCAGGATGTTGAACAGGCTCGACGCCGACCCCGCGTCCTGCGGCAAGATATACGCGGTGGCGATCAGCGAGATGGTGACCATGATCAGCGGCTGGCCCAGCGCGCGGATGATCTGGATCTGATTGAACTGTGGCCCGGCAAAGTCCGGGTTCAGCACTCCCGATGAAAAACTCGCCAGCCCGAACAACCCGAATCCCAGGGTGCACAGCCATTTTGGCGAAATGTACTTCATCAACTTGGGCACTAGCGGAATCAAAAACAGTTGCGGCACGCCCATCCACATGATCACTTCGCCGATCTGCAGGGCGTTGTAGTTCTGGATCTGCGCCAGGTACAGCGGCAACAGATAAATCGAGCCATACAACCCGACCCCCATCCCCAGGCTGGAAATACTCGACAGGCCAAAGTTGCGATTGCGCAGGATGCCGAGGTTGATCAGCGGGTTGGGTTTGGAAAACTGCACGATCACAAAGGTGATCAGGCTGATCAGTGCGATGCTGCCCAGGGTCACGATCAGGTTCGATTCCAGCCAGTCCTTGCGGTGACCTTCCTCCAGAAACACCTGCAAACAACCGAGCCCGACGCCGAGGGTCAGAATGCCCATGTAGTCGGTGCTCTTGAGCAATTCCCAATGCGCTTCTTTCTTCTCCAGGCCATACATCAGGCCGGCGATCATGAGCAGGCCCGGCGGTATGTTGATGTAGAAAATGTATTCCCAGCCCCAGTTTTCGGTCAGCCAACCGCCTAGCGTCGGGCCAATGGAGGGCGCGAAGGTGGCGGTCATGGCGAACATGGCCATGCCTTTGGCGCGGTGGTGTTCCGGGAGTTTGATCAGCGTGAGGGTGAAGGCCAGCGGGATCAGCGCGCCCCCGGTGAAGCCCTGCAAGGCGCGGAAGACGATCATGCTTTCCAGGCTCCACGCCATGGAACACAGCAGCGAGGCGACGAGGAATCCCAGTGAAACCCACACCGCCAGCCGTCGTGCGGACAGCAACTGCACCAGCCACGCCGTCAGCGGAATCATGATGATTTCCGCCACCAGGTACGAGGTGGAAATCCACGAGCCTTCTTCCAGGGTGGCCGACAGGGCGCCCTGAATGTCCTTGAGCGAAGAGTTGGTGATCTGGATGTCGAGCACGGCCATGAAGGCGCCGAGCATGACGCTCATCACCGCGATCCAGTCCCGCCGGGTCGGTTCGCCGACCGGGCGGATCAGTTGATCACCGGCCATCGTCAGGGGCGTCTTTGATGTTCACTTTAGCGGTGACAGACATGCCCGGGCGGATCTTGCCTTGCAGCGGATTGTCCGCGGCGAAGGTCAGTTTGACCGGAATCCGTTGGACGACTTTGGTGAAGTTGCCCGTGGCATTGTCCGGCGGCAACAGGCTGAACTGCGCGCCCGAAGCGGCGAACAGGCTGTCGACTCGCGCCTTGATCGGCGTGTCGCTGTAGGCGTCGAAAATCAGTTCGGCGCTCTGGCCAGGCACCATGTGGCCGATCTGGGTTTCCTTGAAGTTGGCTTGAATCCAGATGTCCTGGTCCGGGACGATCGACAGCAAATACGCGCCAGCCTGCACCACCTGGCCTTCGCGGGCGGCGCGCTGGCCGATCAGGCCGCTGATGGGCGCGTGGATTTCGCTGCGGGTCAGGTTCAGTTCGGCTTGTGCCAGGTCGGCCTTGGCGTTGGCGATCTGCGCGTCCAGGCGTTTGATCTCGGCGGTCAGGGCGTTGACCTGCTGGCGTTGGCTCTGAGCGTCCGCCTGAGCCTTGACGACCTGCGAGCGCGCGATGTGGTTATCGGCGGACAGGGTGGTCACCCGTTCTTCGGAAATAAAACCGGGTTTGCGCAGGGTTTGGGCGCGAGTCAAATCGATGAGCGACCGGCCGAGGCTCGCCTGGCTGGACGCGACTTGCGCTTCACTGGCCGCGATCAGGCTCGATTGTTGGGTCAGCTTGCTTTGGGCTTGCAGGCGTTCGGCCTCGCGAGTGGCGAGGGCAGCGCTGGCGCGGTCAACGGCGAGGTGGAAGTCGGCGCCTTCAAGCTTGACCAGCAACTGGCCTTTTTCGACATGCTGGTTGTCGTGCACCAAGACTTGGTCGATGCGCGCGCTCAACTGGCTTGAGACGCGGGTAATCTCGCCCTGGACATAGGCGTTATCGGTGCTTTCATAAAATCGCCCCTTGAAGAACCACTGGGCAAAGAAGGCCCCGGCAATCAGCAGGACGAGCAACAAGAAAATAAACAGGCGACGCTTGAGTTGGGCAGGCATGGGGCAGACTGTAGTCGAGAAATTGTAAGGAAAGTTATCAGCAGGTGAATCTGTCATACAGCCGACAAGCGGTAAATGCCATCGGTTGATATTCGGCCATTCACCACGCCATACGCGCTCTGTAGACGCAAACTTGGCTTAAATGCCCTGTTCACTGGAGCGGGGCGGGTATCGCCTGTTACCATTCGCCCTTTGTTTTATCTTCATTTCGAGACTTGCCATGACCACCGTCCGCACGCGCATCGCGCCATCGCCTACCGGGGACCCCCACGTAGGTACCGCTTACATCGCTTTGTTCAACTACTGCTTTGCCAAGCAGCATGGCGGTGAGTTCATCCTGCGGATTGAAGACACCGACCAGTTGCGTTCGACCCGCGAGTCCGAACAGCAGATTTTCGACGCCCTGCGCTGGTTGGGCATCGACTGGAGCGAAGGCCCGGACGTCGGTGGCCCGCACGGTCCCTACCGTCAGAGCGAGCGCGGCGATATCTACCAGAAGTATTGCCAGCAACTGGTTGAAATGGGTCATGCCTTCCCGTGCTTCTGCACCGCCGAAGAGCTGGACCAGATGCGCGCCGAGCAAATGGCACGCGGCGAAACCCCGCGTTACGACGGCCGTGCGCTGTTGCTGTCCAAGGAAGAAGTCGCCCGTCGCCTGGCGGCAGGCGAGCCGCACGTCATCCGCATGAAAGTGCCGAGCGAAGGCGTGTGCGTGGTGCCGGACATGCTGCGTGGCGATGTCGAGATCCCGTGGGATCGCATGGACATGCAAGTGCTGATGAAGACCGACGGCCTGCCGACGTACTTCCTGGCCAACGTGGTCGACGACCACCTGATGGGCATCACCCACGTATTGCGTGGTGAAGAGTGGCTGCCCTCGGCGCCGAAACTGATCCTGCTTTACGAGTACTTCGGCTGGGAACAACCGGAGCTGTGCTACATGCCGCTGTTGCGTAACCCGGACAAGAGCAAGTTGTCCAAGCGCAAAAACCCGACCTCGGTGACGTTCTACGAGCGCATGGGCTTCATGCCGGAAGCGATGCTCAACTATCTGGGCCGCATGGGTTGGTCGATGCCGGACGAGCGCGAGAAGTTCTCGCTGCAGGAAATGGTCGACAACTTCGACTTGAGCCGTGTCTCGCTGGGCGGGCCGATTTTCGACATCGAGAAGCTGTCCTGGCTCAACGGCCAATGGCTGCGTGATCTGCCGGTGGAAGAGTTCGCCTCGCGCCTGCAGACCTGGGCGCTGAACCCGGAATACATGATGAAGATCGCGCCGCACGTTCAGGGCCGCGTTGAAACCTTCAGCCAGGTGGCTCCGCTCGCCGGTTTCTTCTTTGCCGGCGGCGTGAATCCGGATGCCAAATTGTTCGAATCCAAGAAGCTTTCGGGCGATCAGGTTCGTCAGTTGATGCAGTTGATCCTGTGGAAGCTGGAAAGCCTGCGTCAGTGGGAAAAGGACAGCATCACCGCGACGATTCAGGCAGTGGTCGAATCGCTGGAATTGAAGCTGCGTGACGCCATGCCGCTGATGTTTGCCGCGATCACTGGCCAGGCCAGCTCGGTGTCGGTGCTGGATGCGATGGAAATCCTCGGTCCGGACCTGACCCGTTTCCGTCTGCGCCAGGCAATTGACTTGTTGGGCGGCGTGTCGAAGAAAGAAAACAAGGAGTGGGAAAAACTCTTGGGCAACATCGCCTGATCCACTCCGTTCCCGTGTAGCAGCTGCCGAAGGC
>NZ_JBFUBK010000145.1:0-13492 GCF_056405815.1 Pseudomonas sp. P1_F1_2
TTTCAGGTAAACCGAGGTGGTCGAACTGACGACTGCTGCGCAGCCGAACGCCGCCTCGCCGAGCCTCGACAGCGGCTACGGGCCAGGCCGCAGGCGGATCAACGCGCCGGCGGATTCTCGCCCAGCGGCACAACTGCCATGGTCAGACGCGACACACAACTGGCCTTGCCTTCATCGCTACTCAAACGGATATCCCAAACGTGGGTCGTGCGGCCAATGTGTATCGGCTTGGCCACGGCGGTCACTCGCCCACTGCGCAGGCCGCGCAAATGGTTGGCGTTGATTTCCAGGCCCACGCAGTAAAACTTGCTGGCATCGATGCACAGGTAGCTGGCCATGGAGCCGACGCTTTCGGCCAGCACCACCGAGGCGCCACCGTGCAGCAGGCCGTAAGGCTGGTGAGTGCGGTGGTCAATGACCATGCTCGCGGTCAGGGACTCTTCGTCGAACGCTTCGAAGCGGATATCCAGCACTTCGCCGATGGTGTTTTTCTGGATTGCGTTCAACTGCTCGATGTTGGGAGTGGTACGCCACAGACTCATCGCTGCTTTCCTTTGTAGGTGTTGTTCGTCGCTCAATCCTGCCACAGCACGGTCTCACTGCGCTCGCTCCATTCTTCGAAGCGGGCGCCGTAAGCCGCTTCGATCACGTTACGCTTGATCTTCAGGGTCGGCGTGAGGAAGCCGTTGTCCACGGCCCAGCTGTCCTTGACCACCACCAGACGCCGCAGGCGCTCATGTTTATCGAGCACGCCATTGACCTCGTCCAGCAGTTTTTCCAGGCTTGAGTGCAGCCCTGCCCTCGCCGTTCCACTGGCATCCTGTTGCCCGACT
The DNA here is from genome assembly GCF_056405815.1 of Pseudomonas sp. P1_F1_2. Classification (NCBI taxonomy): domain Bacteria; kingdom Pseudomonadati; phylum Pseudomonadota; class Gammaproteobacteria; order Pseudomonadales; family Pseudomonadaceae; genus Pseudomonas; species Pseudomonas sp. P1_F1_2. The sequence continues at coordinate 834 of NZ_JBFUBK010000145.1, forward strand.
GCCGACAACACACACAGCCCCAGGGGCGCACTCAGACCATCACCGACCACGCACACTTGCTCGATCCGCGAATGCACTGCCAGGCGGTTTTCGATCGGTGCGGGCGCGACGTATTTGCCCTTGCTGGTCTTGAAGATTTCTTTCAGCCGCCCGGTCAGGCGCAGGTTGCCTTCAGCGTCCTGTTCGCCCTTGTCGCCGGTGCGCAGGAAGCCATCCTCGGTGATGGTTTCAGCGGTTTTCTGCGGTTCCTTGAAGTAGCCGAGCATGGTCGCACCACTGCGCACCATGACCTCGCCCGAGTCGTCGATTCGTACTTCAACCTCCGGGCAGGGCTTGCCGATCCAGCCGGGCTTATTCTCGCCGGGCCGGCCAATGTGGGAATAACCGCAGCTCTCGGTCATGCCGTAGACCTCAAGCACATCCAGCCCCAGTTTGCGGTACCACAGCAGCAGGGTCTGCGGCACAGGCGCCGCGCCAGACAAGGCGACACGCAACGCATCCAGCCCCAACCCGGCGAGGACTTTGTGCCCGACCCGCTTGCCGATAATGGGCAGGCCCAGCAAAAAATCGAGGCGTTTTGCCGGGATCTTGCTGTACACGCCCATCTGGAACTTGGTCCAGATTCGCGGCACACCAAACAATGCGGTAGGCCGCGCACGTTGCAAATCAGTCAGGAAGGTATCGAGGCTTTCGGCAAAGAACACCGTCTGCCCGGTGTAGATCGATGCCAGCTCGACGAACATCCGTTCGGCCACGTGGCACAGCGGCAAGTAAGACAGCAGTCGGTCCGACTCGTTGAGCCCAAACAGTTGCGTACCCCGCGTGGTGGCAAAGCCCAGATTACCGAAGCTGTGCATCACGCCTTTGGGCAACCCGGTGGTGCCGGAGGTGTAAATGATGGTCGCCAACTGATCGGCGCCGGGCTTGGGGTCATCCTGGATGGGCGAACTGCGCTGCAGGTCGGCCCAACTGAAATCGAAAGTACCGGGCGGGTGCAGCGGCAGACTGATTATCGGCAGGTCAGATTTGACGCCACGGGACATGTTCGGCCAGTCGTCGAGTTTGCCGATAAACGCCAGTGCCGCTTCGGAATGATCGAGCACCTGGGCCACGGATTCGGCAGTCAGGTTGGGGTACAACGGGACTGAGACGTGCCCGGCCATCCAGATCGCCAGGTCGGCGATGATCCAGTGGGCACAGTTTTTCGAGATCAGGGCAATGTGGCTGCCTTGTGGCAGTTCGCGAGCCCTCAGCCAATGCGCGGCGCAGCGAGCCTGGTGGCCGACGTCGGCCCAGGTCAGGGTCTCGACCTGCCCGCCACCCGTGGGCTGGACCAGGAAACGCTGGCGTGGATGGCGGGCCTCACGCTCGTAGAAAACATCCAGCGGCAATCGAAAAGCAGCAGACATGCGACTCGCTCCTGAATTTTTGTTCTGGAGCAAGCGTAGCCAACCAAGCAAGTGCTTGGTTGACTATTTCGTACAAAATTTTCCCGTCGGCAAATTTTATGGGTGTTTGATGCCGTTGAGCTTCATCGAACCAATCAGCAGCTCATCGGCGTCGAGTTCGGCCAGCCCGGCGGTGCTGACTTTCTCCGGCGGATGCCCGGCGCCATGTTGCAGGTAGCTCAACAAGTGACCGACCAACGGGTTATGACTGACCAGCAGCACATTGCTCACCGACACGAGTTGCTCGGCCACCTTGTCCGGGTCGGTTTCCGGGGTCAGCCACTCGACCGTACGAATCTCCGGCTCGAAACCCAACGCTTCACGCACCACTTGCGCGGTCTGCTGCGCTCGCAGGTAGGGGCTCGCATAGATCGCCGTCAGCGGTTGCCCGATCAGCAGCGCAGCAGTGCGCAACACTTCCTCGCGACCGTGGTCGGTCAGCTCCCGTTCCGAATCAGGACGGGAGCCATATGGTTCAGCTTCACCATGACGCAATACCCAGAGTTTCATAGCTTGGGTTCCTCATCTCTGACCGGATGCGGTGCGGGTGCCACGACGTGCGGCGCTTCACCTTCCGGTGTACGCGGCGCCGGCCAATCGGCAAACGGCCAGGGCTTCTGGTCGCTGTGGAAGGTGCCGAACCGACCGATCTGGGCCAGGAACTGGCTCAGGCTGTCGCCGAAGTTCATCAGGCTGGCGCTCGGGGCGCCATAAAACAAACGATAGATCAGTTGAACCAGCACCACCGCGCCAAGGATGAACTGCGCCACTTGCCAGACCAGCAGGAAGACGATCATCCACAGCACCCGCAGCAGGATGGATTCGTACTTGGACTCGGTTTTCGGATCGTTCATGTCGCTGTCCCCTGCTTTGTTTTAAAGCGTGCTTAGTTGAAACCGCTGGTGGAAATAAAATCGACGTCGGTTTTCGGTTCGCCGCGCATCAACAGCCCTATCACCTGCTCAAGCGTGCGCCCCTCGAACAGAATTGCGTGCAACCCGGCGACCAACGGCATATAGACGCCGACCTCTTGAGCCTTGGCCTTGAGCACTTTGAGCGTGTTCACGCCTTCGGCCACTTCGCCCAGACGCGTGACCGCGTCTTCCAGGCTCAGGCCTTGGCCGAGGGCGAACCCGACCTGGTAGTTGCGGCTTTTCGGTGACGAGCAGGTAACGATCAAATCGCCCACGCCGGCAAGACCGAGGAAGGTCATCGGGTTGGCCCCCTGATTCACCGCAAAACGCGTCATTTCCGCCAGCGCCCGGGTGATCAGCATGCTCTTGGTGTTTTCGCCCATGCCCAGCGCCACCGCCATGCCGGCAATGATCGCGTAAACGTTTTTCAGCGCTCCGCCCAACTCGACGCCAAAACGGTCGGCGCTGGCATACACGCGAAACGTCCGGCCGTGCAGCGCAGCCTGGACCCGCTGGCACAGTTCTTCGTCTTCGCTGGCGACCACAGTGGCGGTCAATGCGTGTTCAGCGATTTCACGGGCCAGGTTCGGCCCCGACAGCACGCCGATGCGCGCTTGCGGAGCGATTTCCTCAAGGATCTCGCTCATCAGCTTGAACGTGTGGGCTTCGATGCCTTTGGTCAGGCTGACCAGCAACTTGCCACTCAACCGCTCGGCGTGCGGAACCAGGACCGAACGCAGGGCGCTGGAGGGCAGCGCGACGAAACACAGGTCGCAGGCATCCAGCGTGGCTTGCAGGTCAGTCACCGGTTCTACCGCCGGGAGAATCTTGATGCCTTTGAGGTAACGCGGGTTTTCACGATTGACCCGAATGGCCTCGGCCTGTTCGGGGTCACGCATCCACTGTCGGACCTGATGCCCGTTCTCGGCCAATAGATTAGCCACGGCGGTACCAAAACTTCCGCCTCCCAGGACCGCAATTGGGCGCTGTTCAGTCATATGCAATCCGTTAATCCATACCAGTGGCGATGTCGGCATTATACGGAGCGTCCCAGTGGCGGCCAGCCCCTGCGTCAATTACCCACAAATGTAGGAAGAAGGCCGATAAATCCTAGGAAAATGCCGGTATCGCCAATGGAAAAGTAGACAAGCTCGGTTAACATGCGCGCCAACCTATCGCGATCAAGGGTATGACGTGACGTTTGCTTCTCCTTCACCCCGCTCGCCGCTGGTCCTGGCGCTGATTTTCAGCCCGTCCTTGCTGGCCGACGACTTGTTTCTCGACAACGAACCGCTCCCGCAAGTGCTGACGGCCACCCGCCTGAAGCAGTCGCCGGCGGCGGTTCCGGGCAGCATGACGGTGATCGACAGCGAACTGATCAACGACAGCGGCGCGCGCGACATCAGCGAGTTACTGCGGCTAGTGCCCGGCATGATGGTCGGCAACCTCAGCGGCAACCAGGCCGCCGTGAACTACCACGGCACCAACGTCACCGGGGCCCGGCGCATGCAAGTGCTGATCGACGGTCGCTCGGTGTACCGCGCGGGCCTCGCCACGGTGGACTGGAGTGATATCCCGGTCGCCATGGAAGACATCGAGCGCATCGAAGTGTTTCGCGGCCCGAACACCGTCAGCTATGGCGCCAATGCGCTGATGGCGGTGGTCAACATCATCACGCGCAACCCGGCCGACAGCCATGGCACGCGAGTGAAAGTGACCCGTGGCCAGCGCGGCATCAACGACTATTACGCCAGCCAGGGTACCGGTTGGGACGGTGGCGACCTGCGTCTGTCCCTGTCGGGCCAGCAAGACGACGGTTTCGATTCGGACCGCAACGAGGCCGATTATCGTGACAGCCGTCGCCTGAACCGCTTTAACCTCGCGGTCAGCCAGACGCTCACGCAAAGCCAGAGCATCGACTGGCAATTGAATGCGAAGGAAGGCACCAACCAGCGGCCCTATACCTACCGCCCGGTGTTCCCCGGGATTACTGCCGCCGGGGACAATTCTGACGTCACCGCCAAAGACTACGCCGGCTCCTTGCGCTGGAACCTGGACTTGAATCCCGAGCACAGCCTTTATATCCAGGGTTCGGCCCAGCATTGGGATCGCCAGCAAACCTGGCGCGCCTGTGATGCCGAGGTGTCATTCAGCCCGGAACTGACCCGACTCTGGCAGCTCAATCCAAACTACACCGAACGCCTGGCGCGCAACATGGATCGCTTCACCGGTTCCGGCGCACCTCGCGGCACGCCAGCGGAACAAGCGCTGGCCAATCAGGTGCTGGCGCAATGGAAAAACGGCGCGCGGCAAACACTCTGTGGTGACATCGATCAGAGCGCCCGTGAATCGCGCTACGACCTCGAAGTGCAAGACACCCTCAGCCTGTCCGACAGCCTGCGACTGGTCAGCGGCATGAACTATCGTTATGACCGGGCAGATTCCGAGACCTATTTCAATGGCACGCTCGACGACACGACTTGGCGCACGTTTGGCCAACTCGAATGGCGTGCCACAGAGCATTGGTTGTTGCAGGGCGGGGCGATGTTCGAGGACACGCAGTTGACCGGCAGTTCTCTGACCCCGAGGGTGGCGGTCAATTACCTGATCACTCCGCGTCACGGTTTGCGCGCCGTATACTCTGAAGCGATCCGCTCACCGAACATGTTCGAAAACAACGTCAACTGGAGTTACCAGGTGACCAATCTGCGGCCCACGGCCTACGGTCAGACCAGCGCCCGTTATTTCGTCAAGACCCGAGGTCCGGGTGACCTCGACAAGGAACACATGCGCTCGCGAGAGCTGGGTTACAACGGCTACTTCGCCAAACTGGGGCTGAGCGTCGATGTGAAGCTGTTCTACGACGAAATCAGCGACATGATCAGCGAGCCGCTGCGCAACAACCAGTACATCGCCAGCAACTCGAACAACGCGCGGTTTTCCGGGGCTGAAACGCAACTGGACTGGCGTCTTGATAACGCTGACCGCCTACGCCTGACTTATGCCTATGTCGACGCCGACGCGAGTAACCCGCTGGATGAGCAGCAGACTGCGCGCAACAGTGGTTCCGCCGGTTGGCTGCGCGATTGGGGCTATGGCTGGAACAGCGCGCTCTTCTACTATGGCGACGATGCGCTCAACGGTTACCGCTTCGAGCGCGTCGACACGCGCATCGCCAAACGCATCGGCCTGGGCAAGGCCAACCTGGAACTGGCCGGTGTCCTTCAACAACGTCTGGATAACCAGCCCACCACGTTCATCGACAACAATTACGACGAGCGTCGAGTGCTTTACTTCAGTGCGGAGCTGACGTTTTAAATGCTGCAGCGCTTGGCATGGAAATCGCCGCCACTGGGCCGCCTGCTGGTCGGGTTGTGCCTGGCGGTTGGTTGCCTGTTGGGCGCCGTGCCGGCACAAGCCGCCGACATTCTATTGACCGGTGCCGAAGACAGCCCCGGTGTGCAATCCTTCGTCCATTCGCTGAGTGAAATGCGCCCGGCCGACAGTGTGCGTTTCCAGCCACTGGCGAGCCTTCCAATGCCCGGCAAATTACCCGCTGGCACTCGCTTGATTCTGCTCGACCTGCCGAGCCTCGACTGGCGCCAGCAAGAGACCCAGGGCCCGGCGACGCTGGTGCTGCGTATCAGCCGCCTGCAAGCCCGGCAACGTTTCGGGAATAACGTCCCACCGCACCTCAGCCTGCTCTGGAGCGATCCGCCGCTGGATCGGCAATTGCGCCTGACCCGGCTCATCCTGCCCCAGGCCAGGCGCATCGGTGTGCTGTACGACAGTCACAGCGAATTCCTGCTCAATGAATTACGGGAGGCCGCCCTTGGGCTGGGCCTGGAAGTGGTCACCGAGCGTTGGGATAACATCAACGACAGCCGTCCTTTGCAGGCCCTGCTGAAAAATTGCGACGTATTGCTGGGTCTTGACGATCCCGACCTTTACAACCCGAAAACTGCAAAAAATCTGCTGCTGAGCAGCTATTCCCGGCAATTGGCATTAGTCGGCCCCAACGCCGCGTTCGTCAAGGCGGGCAGCCTGGCCAGCACTTACAGCGATCAGAGCGACTGGCTGCAAGTGCTCGACGAAGTGCTCGACCTGCCACCCCCGAGCTGGCCGCGTGCTCTCTATCCGCAGCACTTCAAAGTGTTAAGCAATCCGCAAGTGGCTCGTTCATTAGGAATTGAACAGGTGAATGAAACATCTGTCGCCACCCAGTTGGCTGAAGGAGAAAGCCGTCCATGACCCTCCGGCGCTCTTGGGACATCAGTACGCGCACCCAGATGATCAGTCTCGGCCCTGCCCTGTTGCTGACGTTGCTGCTGATCAGCTTCTTTACCTTTGTGCGGATCCAGGACTTGCGCCAGGAGCTCAACCACACCGGGCAATTGATCGCCAACCAGCTCGCACCCGCCACCGAGTACGGAGTGATCTCGGGGAACAACGAGGTGCTCGAAAGTTTGCTCAAGGCCACGCTCGCCACGCCGAACGTGCGATTTCTGGAGGTCCAGGACAACGCCAACCGGATATTGGTGTATGTCGAGCAGCCGTCGGAAACCTACAGACGCTCGCAGCAAGTCGAAGTGTTTCAGGCACCGGTGCGGCTACAGCGGATTGCGCTCAACAATGATTTTTTCCAGGGGTCCAAAGCGGCGAGCACAACCCCCTCCGAGGACTACCTGGGCCGGGTGATCGTCGGTTTGTCGAATGACGCCTTCAACCAGCGCCAGCAGGAAATCTTGTTGAAGGCTGCGATCCTCGCGCTGTTCGCCCTGCTGTTTACCTTTCTCGTTGCCCGGCGCCTGGCGGGCAGCCTCTCCCAACCGATCCGCGATATTGGCGACGCGGTGAAAGCGATTCAGGAAGGCGATTACAAAACACCCCTGCCGATTGTCGACGACACCGAGTTGGGCGCGCTGTCGCAACACATCAACAACCTCGCCGCCGGCCTCGAACAAGCCAGCCGCGAACAGCATCAGGCAATGGCACAGTTGATCCAGACGCGTGAGGAAGCGGAAAAGGCCAACAATGCCAAGTCTGACTTCCTGGCAATGATGAGCCATGAACTGCGCACGCCGATGAATGGCGTGCTCGGTATGCTGCAATTGCTGGAAACCACCGACATGACCGAGGAGCAGATCGAATACGCGGCTTTGGCGTCGGAGTCCACCGAACACCTGCTCAAGGTCATCAACGATATTCTCGACTTCTCGCGCATCGAGCGCTCGGAACTGGAACTGGAGCACATCCCGTTCAACCTCGCGGACTTGATCAGCACTTGCGCCCAATCGTTCCAGCACAGCGCGTTGCAGCGCGGCCTCGACCTGCAGTTGCAAATCCCCGAGGACATGCGCGCCCTTCAAGTGCAGGGTGATCCGACGCGGATCCGGCAGATTCTGGTCAATCTGGTCGGTAATGCCTTGAAGTTCACTGAGCACGGCCGCGTGAGCATCGAACCGCAGTGGCAATCGCTGGATCACGAACTGCTGTGGTTCACCTGCACCGTGCGCGACAGTGGCATCGGTATTTCCGCTGAAAGCCTGGAGCTGATGTTCAATGCATTCCAGCAAGCCGACAGCTCTATTTCAAGACGCTATGGTGGTACCGGCCTGGGCTTGCCGATTGCCCGTACTTTGGCTGAACGCATGGGCGGCACCTTGCGGGCTCAGAGCGAAGAAGGCCTGGGCTCGGTGTTTACGCTGGAAATCCCGCTGGCACTGTACAAGCAGCCGCTGCCCGTACTGACACCCCGGGCACAGACCGGCAACGATGATGGCGAAGGGCGCAATGTGCTGCTGGTCGAAGACAACCCGGTCAATCAGACCGTCATCGAAGCAATGTTGCGCAGCCTGGGCTTTACTGTCAGCGTCGCAACCGATGGCGCGCAAGCGGTGCGCAGTGCCGAGAGCCTGGTATTTGAAGCGATTCTGATGGACTGCCGCCTGCCAATCATCGATGGCTACGAAGCAACCCGTCAGATCCGCCAATTGCCCGGCTGCACCGACTTGCCGATCATCGCATTGACGGCCAATGCGTTGCAGGGCGACCGCGAAGCCTGCTTGTCGGCTGGCATGAACGATTATCTGGCCAAGCCCTTCAAACGGACTGATTTGCAGCAAATTCTGCAGCGCTGGGTGCAGTAGTACAGGCCTTTCGACCATCTGCGACTGGCGTGAAAGGCGAAAGTGCGGCAGTCTTAGTCACCCGAACAGGCCCGAAAAGGGGCTTGAATAATAATTTCAGTGCACAAGTGTACATTCATGTCCTTGGTGCTGTGACTTTCACCACAACGCAATAGTCTATGAGTAGGCTGCCGGTTCGAGGCATGAACGCTTCGATCGGCCGGGAAGATTTGCCCCACCTGCCGCATGGGACTATTGAGGAGCTCGCATGACCAAACAAAACGCCTTTACCCGGGAAGACCTGCTGCGCTGCAGTCGCGGTGAGCTGTTCGGCCCAGGTAACGCGCAACTGCCCGCCCCGAACATGCTGATGGTTGATCGCATCACCCTGATCAGCGAAGAAGGTGGCAAGTACGGCAAAGGTGAATTGGTCGCCGAGCTGGATATCAATCCGGACCTGTGGTTCTTCGCCTGCCACTTCGAAGGCGATCCGGTGATGCCGGGCTGCCTGGGCCTCGACGCCATGTGGCAACTGGTCGGCTTCTTCCTTGGCTGGCAAGGTCTGCCGGGCCGTGGCCGTGCGCTGGGTTCGGGCGAAGTGAAATTCTTTGGCCAGGTCCTGCCGACCGCCAAGAAAGTCACCTATAACATTCATATCAAGCGCGTCCTGAAGGGCAAGCTGAACCTGGCCATCGCCGACGGTTCGGTCACTGTCGACGGTCGCGAAATCTATACCGCCGAAGGCCTTCGGGTCGGCGTGTTTACCTCCACTGACAACTTCTAAGGGTTATTCGCATGCGCCGCGTCGTTATCACTGGTCTGGGCATCGTTTCGTGCCTGGGCAATGACAAAGAGACCGTCTCCGCTAACCTGCGTGCAAGCCGCCCTGGCATCCGGTTCAACCCGGAATATGCCGAAATGGGTCTGCGTAGCCAGGTTTCCGGCTCCATTGACCTTCCCCTCGAAGAGCTGATCGATCGCAAGATCTATCGCTTCGTCGGCCACGCGGCGGCTTACGCCTACCTGGCCATGAAAGACGCCATCGCTGACTCCGGTCTGAGCGACGAACAAGTTTCCAACCCGCGTACCGGCCTGATCGCCGGTTCCGGTGGTGCCTCCACGCTGAACCAGATGGAAGCGCTGGACATCCTGCGCGAGAAAGGCGTGAAGCGCGTTGGCCCATACCGCGTAACGCGGACCATGAGCAGCACCGTTTCCGCTTGCCTGGCCACCCCGTTCAAGATCAAGGGCCTGAACTACTCCATCGCTTCTGCCTGCGCCACCAGTGCTCACTGCATCGGTACCGCCATGGAACAGATCCAGATGGGCAAGCAGGACATCGTATTCGCTGGCGGCGGCGAAGAAGAACACTGGAGCCAATCGTTCCTGTTCGACGCCATGGGCGCACTGTCCAGCCAGTACAACGAAACCCCGGAAAAAGCTTCCCGTGCCTACGACGCCAAGCGTGACGGTTTCGTCATTGCTGGCGGTGGCGGCATGGTCGTGGTCGAAGAGCTGGAACACGCTCTGGCGCGCGGCGCGAAGATCTACGCGGAAATCGTTGGCTACGGCGCGACCTCCGACGGCTACGACATGGTCGCCCCAAGCGGCGAAGGCGCCATCCGCTGCATGCAGATGGCCATGTCCACCGTTGACGCACCGATCGACTACCTGAACACCCACGGCACTTCGACTCCGGTCGGCGACGTCATGGAAATGAAGGGTGTTCGCGAACTGTTCGGCGACAAGGCTCCGGCCATCAGCTCCACCAAAAGCCTGTCGGGTCACTCCCTGGGCGCCGCCGGCGTTCACGAAGCGATCTACTGCATGCTGATGATGGAAGGCAACTTCATGGCAGGCTCCGCCAACATCGACGAGCTGGACCCAGAAGTGGCAGACATGCCAATCCTGACCAAGACTCGCGAAAACGCCACCATCGACACCGTGATGAGCAACAGCTTCGGTTTCGGTGGCACCAACGCCACGCTGGTACTCAAGCGCTGGGCTGGTAAGTAATACCCGCCGTTTCGCTGTATTGAAAAACGCCCCGACTGGTTCGGGGCGTTTTTTTTGTGCCTGAAATATCCCCTGTAGCAGCTGGCGAAGCCTGCGTTCGGCTACGCAGCAGTCGTAAACCTGAGCATCCAGTCTTCCTGGCACACCGCATTGCCTGATTCACGACTGCTGCGCAGCCGAACGCAGGCTTCGCCAGCTGCTACAAAGAGCCCGTCGAACATGAAGCTTTTGTCATGAAACCAACGGGCCTGCGACCGAATGTCGCGCACTTAAAGGGCTGCAGGATTTTATTCAAATCTGCAAAAGTTTGTTTCCAGATCCGTCAGTTTACTTAGCAAGCTAACAACTCATATAACAGAGGCCTGCACATGCCTTGGTGCAGGTAATTGAGATTGGAGCTAGCAGATGACTGTAAAAGTAACTGAACGCGACGATTCACATAAATCCCATGAGGGTGTAGCCGCSGGTRTCCGCATYTGGGATGTMCAYCAACAAGACATGCTGGTGGGSATGTTTCACTCCGAGACTGACGCGCATAACTACAAAGCGGAACTCGAAACACTGGAACAGCAAAGAGCGCTGCTATCCGCCTGACCGCTGCGCCTGAGCAACTACAGCATTGAAAACGACAAACCCCGCCATGAGCGGGGTTTGTCGTTGATGAAGCCCTTAACGGCTTACCACATCAGATCATCCGGGATCTGATAGGCCGCGTACGGATCGTCCTCGGCCGCCACTTCTTCAGTCTTCACGTTCATCTGCACGATACGCTGTGGATCGCGCTCCTGAATCTTCAGTGCCGCTTCACGCGGGATCACTTCGTAACCGCCAGCATGGTGCACGATGGCCAGCGATCCGTTGCTGAGCTTGTTGCGCATCAGCGTATTGACGCAGAGGCGCTTGACCTTCTTGTCGTCGACGAAGTTGTAGTAGTCCTCGGTGGTCAGCTTTGGCAGACGCGAGACTTCGATCAATTGCTTGACCTGAGCGGCGCGAGCCTTGGCCTCGACCTTTTCCTGTTGCTGGCGGTTCAGCTCCTGGTCGCGCTTGACCTTCTCGGCCATGGCTTCCTGCGCTGCACGCTGCTGGGAATCATCGAGTTCAATCTGGCCCTTGTGGGCCAGGCGCTGCTGTTTCTGCTTGTCTTTGCTGACCTGCTTGGCCTGCTTCTGGTTGACCAGCCCTGCTTTGAGTAACTGGTCGCGAAGGGAAATGCTCATGGTGCTTGTTTCTCACTTAGGCAACTGCTCAACCGCAGCTGGTCAAATTCTTTTCCTGACGTTTGGCTTCGCCCCACAGGGCGTCCAACTCTTCGAGGGTGCAATCTTCTATGGGACGGTGGGTGTCGCGCAATGCCTGTTCGATAAAACGGAAGCGTCTTTCGAATTTGCCGTTGGCGCCACGCAGTGCGGTTTCCGGATCGACCTTGAGATGACGCGCCAGATTGACCACCGAAAACAACAGGTCACCAACCTCATCGGCAATCGCTGCCGAGTCATTGTCGGCCATCGCTTCGAGCACTTCATCGAGCTCTTCGCGGACCTTGTCCAGCACCGGCAACGCGTCTGGCCAGTCGAAACCGACCTGCCCGGCGCGCTTCTGCAGTTTCGCCGAGCGCGACAATGCCGGCAGCGCGGCCGGTACATCGTCGAGCAACGACAATTGCAACGGTGCCGCTGACTTCTCGGCGCGCTCTTCGGCCTTGATCTCTTCCCAGCGCTGCTTGACCTGCTCTTCACTCAGTCGCGGTATGTCCACCGGCGCATACAGATCACCGGTAGGAAACACATGAGGGTGACGACGGATCAGCTTGCGGGTAATGCTGTCGACCACGCCGGCGAATTCAAAGCGCCCTTCTTCGCGCGCCAGTTGGCTGTAATAAACCACCTGGAACAGCAAATCCCCCAGCTCACCCTGCAAGTGATCGAAGTCACCGCGCTCAATGGCGTCAGCGACTTCGTAGGCTTCCTCAAGGGTGTGCGGGACGATCGTTTCGTAGGTCTGCTTGATGTCCCACGGGCAACCGAACTGCGGGTCGCGCAGCCGGTTCATCAAGTGCAGCAAGTCTTCAAGTGAATACATCAATCATTCTCTGCATCTGAATCGCAAAACCCGTAGGAGCCGAGCTTGCTCGCGATAGCGGTACATCAGGT
>NZ_JBFUBK010000146.1:0-13421 GCF_056405815.1 Pseudomonas sp. P1_F1_2
CAGACTGTGTGAAAACCTAGCAATCTGCGCAAAGCTCAAAGAAAATGCTCCGTATCGAAAGATACGGAGCATTTTTCGTTATGGCTTACATCCAAGGTGAGTCCCGTAGCCAGACCAGTCTGTTCCCGGTCTCGCTGGAAGAACTGATCCCCGAGGATCATCTCGTTCGGGTTATTGACCTGTACGTCGCCAAGCTGGATCTGGTGCAACTGGGCTTTGATAAAGCGCTGCCCAAAAGCACAGGTCGTCCTTCTTATGATCCTGCCGATCAGCTCAAGCTCTACCTCTAYGGCTATTTTCAGCGGATTCGCTCATCGCGGCGTCTCGAAGCCGAGTGCCAGCGCAACATCGAAGTGATGTGGCTGATCAACCGGCTTAAGCCCGACTTCAAGACCATCGCCGACTTTCGCAAAAACAACAAATCCGCCTTTGTGGCGACGTGCGGTGCCTTCGTCCGGTTTTGCCGCATGGCCGGTCTGATCGCAGGAGACTTGGTGGCCATCGACGGCAGCAAGTTTCAGGCAGTCGCTTCCTCGCGGCGCCATATGAACCTCAAGCAACTCAAGCGTCAGGAAGAAAAACTGGATAAGCGCATCGCTCAGTATCTGGCCGAACTGGATGAGGCTGACAGGCTCGATGCGGGAGAGGTGATTGATCGCGGCGCGATCAAAACAGCACTGGTGCAGCTTAAAGTTCGCCAGCAGGACAATCAGAGCTGCCAAGCGCTGATGAACTCGATGGGCCTGGAGCAGTTCAACACCCACGAAAGCGATGCCCGAATGATGCGCACGCCCAAGGRGCCGCGTGTGTCCTATAACGTGCAGAGCGCCGTGGATGCCAAGCATTGCCTGATTCTGCATCATGAGGTTACCCAGGATGGCGAYGACCGCAAGCAACTCGAACCAATGGCTAAAGCCGCCAAAGAACAGCTGGAACAAGATGCCCTGACCGTGACTGCCGATGCCGGCTACTCCAACGGCCAGCAGTTTCAGGCCTGCGAGGAGGCTGCGATTACCGTTTATGTGCCGCCCAACCGCTCGGTCAATCCTGGTGGTGAGGACTTTTTTGAGCGCAAAGACTTTATCTACGAAGCCGAACACGATCGTTATCAGTGCCCGGCAGGCAAGTGGTTAACGCTCAAACAGCGCCACAAGGGCGATCGGATCTATCAGGCAGATGTCAGCGACTGCGCCGCCTGCCCGCTCAAATCCCAATGCACTGGCGCTCAGCGCCGCTAYGTCTCACGCCACGCCCATGAGGAAGCCTTTGAGCGAATGGAGCAACGAATGCTGGCCCATCCGCAGATGATGGCCAACCGAAGATCCATTGTTGAGCACCCCTTCGGCAACCTGAAGCAATGGCTGTTTGGCAATGCTCGCTTCCTGTTGCGTCAACTGGAGGGCGCGAGAGCGGAAATGGCCTTGGCAGTGAGTGCCTACAACCTAAAACGCGCAATTAGTGTGCTCGGGGCCCGCCAATTGATGGCGTTAATGGGCTGAAAGGCTTTTTTCGCCTGTCGCCCGCACCAAAACAAACGCCCCGAACAAGTCGGGGCGTTTGTTGGGCCGGCCTTCAGCGCGTTTTCACACAGTCTGTGAAAGGGCCTTTTTTATTGCCTGTGTAAACACGGAAAAACGCGAAATATGCTTCGACTTTGTGAACGGATTTGGAAAGCCCGTTACTGAGAGTCACAGTGTTGGCTTGGCATGGGGATGCCTGGGCAAGGAGTCACCATTCGTCAGCAAGGCGCTTCGACCCTCCTTGACAGCCGAACTGGCTGAGGAAATACTCCCCACAAGATTCATATAGATGACTAGATAACAAGGTGAATAAAGTCGATGAATTCTCTTTCCAGTGATGTTCGCCTGCCCCTCTACCAACGCCTGCGTGACCAATTGGCTGAACAGATCGCCAAAAATCGCTGGCGTCCTGGTGAAGCGATACCTACTGAAGCTGCGCTTTCAGCGGAGTACCAACTGTCTACCGGAACGGTGCGCAAAGCGATTGATGCGTTGGTCAATGAGGGCATCCTGGAGCGTCAGCAGGGGCGAGGGACTTTCATTCGCCGGCCGCAGTTTCAATCCTCTTTGTTCCGCTTCTTTCGATTCCAAACTGCTTCCGGTGAGCGTCAGGTACCGGAGAGCCGCATCCTCTCGATCGAGCCAGTTCCCGCACCCTCGGCCGTAGCGCAAGCGCTAGGGTTGCCCGTCGATGCGCCGGTAATTCGTATTGTCCGTGTGCGTCTGCTCAATGTTAAGCCAGTGCTCGCGGAAGAAATTTGGTTACCCCGCAACCGCTTTCAGCCGCTTCTGGAGATCGATCTGAGTCGCAAAGGGCGGCTGCTTTATCCGATCTACGAAGAGGTGTGCGGACAGGTTGTCGCATCGGCCGAAGAAACGCTGACCGCTGAATCGGTGAATGACCTGCATGCTCGATTGCTGCAGGTACCAGTAAACAGTCCGGTGGTAGTAATTGAGCGTCTGGCCCGGGATTACGCCGGCACACCACTGGAATGGCGCCGCTCTCGCGGGCACGCAGAGCACTTCCGCTACAGCGTGGATATCCGCTAACGCATGCCTACGTAGCGGATCGTTCTGCGGCGAGTCGGTCGTCGCTGGTTTGATCGTTTTGTGTGCCATGACTGGCCCCGTAGCGGCGCAGTTCGCTCTCGACTGCCTCACGTTCCACCTATAAGGATAAGAATCATGTTTAGCTGGTATCGCCAAGTCACTCCTCGGGAGCGCAAAACGTTTTGGGCCTGCTTTGGTGGATGGTCGCTCGACGCACTGGAAGTACAAATGTTTGGCCTGGCGATTCCGGCTTTGATCGCCGCCTTTGCCCTGACCAAGGGCGACGCGGGGCTGATCAGCGGAGTGACTCTGGTCACTTCAGCCATCGGTGGCTGGGTAGGGGGGACGTTGTCCGACCGCTACGGCCGGGTGCGTACGCTGCAGTGGATGATTTTGTGGTTCTCCTTTTTTACCTTTCTCTCCGCGTTTGTGAGCGGCTTCAACCAGCTCTTGATCGTCAAGGCGCTCCAGGGTTTCGGCATCGGCGGCGAGTGGGCAGCAGGTGCAGTATTGATGGCCGAAACCATCAATCCGCAGTATCGCGGTAAAGTGATGGGCACCGTACAAAGTGCCTGGGCCGTGGGTTGGGGGTTGGCCGTCGGAGTTTTCACACTGATTTATTCCTTCGTGCCGCAGGACATGGCGTGGCGCGTGATGTTCCTGGTCGGGCTGCTACCGTCGTTCCTGATTATCTGGGTGCGTCGTAATGTCGAGGAGCCCGACAGCTTCCAGCGTCTGCAAAAAGAAAACGCCATCCCCCAAAGTTTCTTCAAATCCTTGGCCGGCATCTTCCGCCCCGAGTTGATCCGCGTAACGCTGTTCGGTGGTCTGTTGGGGCTGGGTGCGCACGGTGGTTACCACGCGGTGATGACCTGGCTGCCAACGTTCCTCAAGACTGAGCGCAATCTGTCCGTACTGAACTCTGGCGGCTACCTGGCGGTGATCATCTTCGCGTTCTGGTGTGGGTGTGTAGTCAGCGGCTTTCTGATCGACCGTATTGGCCGGCGCAAAAACATCGTGCTGTTCGCGCTTTGCTGTGTCGTCACTGTGCAGAGTTATGTGTTCCTGCCGCTGACCAATACCCAGATGCTGTTCCTGGGGTTCCCGCTCGGCTTTTTCGCGGCCGGTATTCCCGCGAGCCTTGGCGCTCTGTTCAACGAGCTGTACCCGGCGGATGTACGCGGTGCCGGTGTGGGCTTCTGCTACAACTTTGGCCGAGTGCTTTCAGCGGTGTTCCCGTTCCTGGTCGGTCACATGAGCGACTCCATGTCCCTTGGGTCTGCGATTGGTATCGACGCCGGGATTGCCTACGGCGTGGCGGTGATCGCGGCACTTTGTCTGCCGGAAACCCGTGGACGCAGCCTCGAAGCTTCGAGTGCATCGGTGCCAGCAACGGTCAACGGCAAAGAGAGTGCCCGGGCCTGATGCCCTTTACCTTCTATAGATGAACGCTATGACTGACACTTGTTCTACGCCGATCACCGGCATCGACTCCCATGCTCATGTGTTTAGCCGTGATCTAAATCTGGTCGGTGCACGGCGCTATACCCCTGATTACGATGCCACGCTTGAGCAGTATCTGACGCACTTGCACGCTCATGGTCTGAGTCATGGCGTATTGGTGCAACCGAGCTTTCTCGGCACCGACAATAGCTACTTGCTTGCGGCGTTGAGGCAAGCGCCGGATCAGTTGCGAGGCGTGGTTGTGGTGGAGCCAGGCGTCAGTCGGGCCATGTTGAATGACATGGATCATCTGGGCGTGGTCGGCGTTCGCTTGAACCTGATAGGTAAGGCGTTACCTGATTTCCGTAACAGTGCCTGGAGAGAGTTTTTCAGCCACATTGCTGATCTTGACTGGCATGTCGAGTTGCATCGGGAGGTAAAGGATCTGCCGGGACTGATCCATCAACTGACGCCGTTCGGTTTGAAGTTGGTGATTGATCACTTTGGTCGGCCGGATGCGAATTCGGGCGTCGATCAACCCGGGTTTGGCGAGTTACTGGAGTTGGGATCGAAAGGTTCGATCTGGATGAAGGTATCGGGAATCTATCGTTTAGGAGGTACGCCGCAACAGAACATCAATTTCGCTCGCATGGCATTACCGCTGCTGGAACAAAGTTTCGGCCTTCGCCAGTTGGTGTGGGGTAGCGACTGGCCGCACACGCAGCATGAGCAAAGCATCGGTTTCAGCACCGTAGTTGATCAGTTGCAAGCACTGGAGTGTTCGACGCAGGTTAGCTATTCGTTGCTGGTGCAAGCCCCCCGAAGGTTATTCGGTTTTGCAAAAGGCGAAAGCTGAAATTTACGCCTGCATTTGCAGATGACCATTCATCTCACCCATTTAAACGAATACATACAGAACGTTCGAAGTGCGACGTTGCAGTCAAACCTCTCGTGCTGCATCGAGAAGTTCTGCGTAATAGCAGCTATTCCAATTACAAGAGAGTGGATTCCATGAACACGTCATCAAATGCCGAAGTTGAAAGCACCCAAACGATGTTTGGTTTATCGCGTGCGCCGACCGGCGTTACGGTTTCAAACTTATCTTTCAAATCTGAGCGCAGTTTGGGCGCCAGCCCAACCGAGATCCTTTCATGACTCCTTTAGATATAGACCTCTTACTGACCGCATTGGTGAGCGTCCTGGTGCTGGTGGCGCTCATCGTGTCGCGTATCAAAATGCACCCGCTCCTGGCCTTGCTAGTAGTTTCCGTTGGCGTTGGCTTTGCAACCAGTATGGAGCCAGAAAACATTGTCTCCCACTTGATCACCGGCGCCGGAAAGACACTGGGGGCAGTGGGGGTCGTAATCGCGCTTGGAGCGATGCTAGGCAAAATTCTTGCTGACGCAGGCGTCACAGAGCAGATCGCCGAGGTCATCCTCAAGCGAACATCGGATCGGATGATTCCTTGGGCCATGATGATGGTTGCCTTTGTAATTGGCATTCCCATGTTTTTCGAGGTGGGCTTGGTGATCATGCTGCCGCTGATATTCAGCGTGGCGCGAAAGCTGGAAAGCCAGGCTCGCTTCAAAGGTTCAGCGTATGTGTATGTGGGTGTTCCGGTGATTGCGGCACTTGCAGCCATGCACGGGATGGTACCGCCGCACCCTGGCCCCTTGACGGCCATCGCCGCGCTCAAAACCTCGGTTGGGCCCACAATGCTCTATGGCTTCATTGCGGCTATTCCTGCAATGATTTTAGGCGGCCCGCTTTATGGCGCATTCATTTCGCCGCGCATGAGCACTCGGCCCGATCAGGTTTTGCTAGATCAGTTTACCCTAGCTGAAAAAGCCGACGATCAACCAAGCACCAGCGTATGGCTTGGCGTGCTGGCAGCCTTGCTACCGGCGATCCTGATGCTGATTCATGCCGTCGCAGAGATGGTATTAYCCAAGGGCAATACGATCCTGAACATGGCTAGTTTCTTGGGCAATCCGCTGATAGCCATGCTCCTAGGCGTGCTGTTCGCAGGGGCAAGTCTGGTACTCGCGAGGGGCGGCGATGCGGGGCAGTTGCGCGATTCTCTGGGCAAAAGCCTCAAGCCAATCGCCTCAATCATTATGATCATCGCCGGCGGCGGTGCTTTTCAGGAGCTGCTGACCAGCGCCAAGGTGGGCGATGCCATTGTGCACCTGACTCAGCAGTCTGCGTTCCCTCCGCTGATCTTGGGTTGGTTGATCG
This sequence comes from Pseudomonas sp. P1_F1_2, assembly GCF_056405815.1. Classification (NCBI taxonomy): domain Bacteria; kingdom Pseudomonadati; phylum Pseudomonadota; class Gammaproteobacteria; order Pseudomonadales; family Pseudomonadaceae; genus Pseudomonas; species Pseudomonas sp. P1_F1_2. The sequence continues at coordinate 6,252 of NZ_JBFUBK010000146.1, forward strand.
CGATGTTGCTCTCGGTATCTACCGGTTCTGCCACTGTAGGTATCGTTGGAGCTGCTGGCTTGCTGGCGCCGCTTGCAGGTGCTGATCCCAGGCTCAACCTGCCTCTGCTTGCCTTGTCCATAGGTTGCGGCTCGCTGTTCTTCAACTATGCGAACCATGCGGGCTTCTGGATGGTGAAGGAGTCCTTCGGCATGACTATGGGAGAAGCCACCAAGACCATTTCGGTGGTTCAATCCATCGTAGCCGTGGTCGGTTTGATTGTGGTGTTGATGTTGAATGCGGCTGTCACGGTGATTTGAGTCAGGATCTGTTCGCCGGTAGTAACCCTGCCCGAGCGAGTTAGCGGAGGGTGGGAGATAGAGTTACGTTTAAGGTCTACATAAACCTCACACCGGCGAAGTCGTCGAAACCAAAAGCGGCAACCAGAACACGCTGAAAGAGTGGAAAGCAGAGCATGGCTCCGACACCGTTGAGTCTTGGCTGACCAAGTGATCTCGGTTTGAGTACAAATAAAGGGCCCGTTGAAGGCCCTTTTTATTTGCAGTTTATGGACGTCAGCGACCAAATCCTCAACCGGCGTTTTCGGCTATCTGCTACACCTCCATTCGTGTGCACCTCGCAAACCTTCAACAGAGGCAAGGATGATGAATTCAAGCTGGGCAGATCAGGTGGCGCTTGTGAGTGGAGCGGGCAGTGAGGTTGGAATCGGTATGGCTATTGCCCATCGTCTTGGGGCTCAAGGGGCCAAGCTGATCGTCACGGCAAGCAGTGCACGCATCAACGAGCGGGTTGCGGAGTTACGCGCCGCAGGCTTCGAAGCAGAGGGTCGACCGGTAGACTTAACCCAGGAAACGCAGGTTAGAGAGTTCGTCGCTTGGGCGGAGGCCCTTTGGGGCAGCATCGATATTCTTGTAAATAATGCCGGTATGGCGATGCAAGGAAGTCCAGAACCGTTCGCCGAGTTCACGAATACGAGCCTCGAAACCTGGAATCTTTCCATCGCTAGAAATCTGACAACTGCGTTCTTGTTAACTCAAGGGGTGTTGCCTGGGATGCGGGCTAGAGGATATGGCCGCATAGTGAACATCAGCTCAACCACAGGCACACGAGCCAGTAATCCAGGAGAGGCTGCTTATAGTGCAGCAAAAGCCGGAATGGTCGGCATGAACATGAGTCTCGCCCTTGAGGTTGCTCAATTTGGTATCACGGTGAATTCAGTCGCGCCCGGTTGGATTGCAACAGGATCGAGCACTCCTGATGAAATCCGAGCAGCATGCTCTACACCTCTTGGAAGAGCGGGCCGGCCAGCAGAAGTGGCCGCAGCTGTCGCATTCCTAGCTTCTCCTGAAGCGAGTTACATCACAGGGGAATTGCTTGTAGTGGACGGTGGCAACTGTCTGGTTGAGAACAAGGCTTATTAAGACTTTTTATTAATCCCTTCTGCGACCGTTGAGCCTTGGCTGACAAAATAATTCCGAAATGAGTACCAAAAGGCCCCTCGACGGCCCTGTTTACGTCATATGTTCTTCAAGCGATGTGTTCTGGAATTGCTTCATTAACGAGTTGTGCAACCGGAGGTAGCGTTCAGAAAATACAAATGCGAATACGTATCAACCACTGATATTTTGGTATACCATTGCGCCGCAATTTGTTGGCATGTATGCCGTTCGATTTGGCTATTTTCTCAAGGTTTCCTAGATGCGTCGTACTCTGGTTTCTATATGTGTGCTTCAGGCGTTTTCCACTTCCTCTTGGGCGGAGCAAGCAACAACCAACAAAGCCAGTCTGGAGTTGCAGGCAACCGACATCGTTGGCATAGCTGATTTTGAAACAGCGTTGGGGCCGGTTGATGGATATCGTGCAACGCGCTCGGCCAGCGCGACGCGTACCGACACCTCGATCCACGAAACACCACAATCCATCACTGTGGTATCCAAGGATGTTGTGGAGGACATCAGTGCCACCCGCTTGCAGGACGCGCTCGACTACGCCGGCGGGGTGGGGCGGGCCAACAATTTTGGCGGCCAAGGCCTGACCACATTCACGGTACGTGGATTTACCACCGGTGAGTTCTACCGCAATGGATTTCCAATCAACCGTGGTTATCCGAATATGCCGGATGCGAACATCATCGAGCGGCTCGAAGTCCTGCGAGGGCCGGCGACCATGCTCTATGGCCGAGGCGATCCAGGCGGCACGTTTAATATCATCTCAAAGCAACCGCTAACCGTGCCAACTGTGACCCTGGGTAGTCAGCTCGATGACCAGGGAATGAAGCGCGGCACGTTGGACGCATCCGGCCCTCTGGATGAAGAAGGCCGCCTGGCCTATCGTCTGAACGTGGTGGGTGAGGGCGGTGATACCTTCAGGGATCATGTCGAAACCGAACGTTACGGTGTAACTCCGGTGCTGTCCTGGCAGGCTACCGATGACACCAAGGTGATCTTCGAAGGCGATTTCATGCGTAATAACCACCCGCTGGATCGTGGTGTGACCCGCTATCCGAATCAGATTGGCACCGCGTCTCGCGACACCTTCTTCGGCGAAAAAGACGTTGGTAAGTTGCACAATGACAACAACATGGCGCAGCTGCGATTCGAACATCTGCTGAGTGATAACTGGACGTTGGGCGGTGGTTTCCAATGGCTAGATGGATCTCTTCAAGGCAATGCCGTTGAGGCCAATGGTGTGGCGGCCGATGGACGCACCTTGGGCCGCAACTTTAATTACCGCAAGCTGGAGTGGACAGATAAGGACATCCAGCTCAACCTCACCGGACATTTCACCGCAGGCGGTTTCGATCACACCTTGCTGACCGGCGTCGAGTACGAGGATTACGACTACAAGTCGATCATTCAGCGCTCCAGTGGTGCGGTGAGTGCCTACCCAATTGATATATTCGACCCCGTGTATGGCCAGCCGCGTCCAGCCTTAACCCGTACCCCGACGAACGACAAGGAAAACCTCAAGACTTACGCCGCTTTCGTCCAGGATCAGGTGGTCTTGACCGAGCGTTTGAAACTCTTGGCCGGCGCGCGTTTCGAGCGCTTCGAGCATGACTACGAAACCTTTGTGCCAGGCAGTAGAAGCTGGGATGCCAGCGACAATGCCGTGACACCGCGTGTAGGATTGACCTATGACCTGACTGACACCGTGGCGCTCTACGCCAATACGGCTCGCTCGTTCAAACCTAATACCGGTGCCAGTCGCCAGGGCGGAGGCTTTGACCCGGAAAAGGGCAAGTCGTATGAACTCGGCGTCAAGTGGGATGCACTGGATAGTCAGTTGAGTGTCGAGGCGGCCATATACCAGATCGAAAAGCGCAATGTACTCACCACCGATCCTGTGGACTCGACCTTCAGCGTGGCGGCAGGTGAGGTGCGCAGCCGTGGTTTCGACCTGAACATCGCCGGCAACCTGACCCCGCAATGGCGAGTGATTGGTGGCTACGCCTATGTCGATGCCGAAGTGACCAAGGACAACGTCATCCAGTCCGGTACTCGACTCATGAATATTCCTCAGAACAGTTTCAGCCTGCTCAATGTCTATGAATTCCAAGATGGCGCACTCAAGGGATTGGGTCTTGGGACAGGCCTCAAGTACGTCGATGAGCGCGCAGGGCAGACCGCCAATACAGCGTTTTCAATGGGTAGCTACACGGTTGTCGATCTACTGAGCTACTACAAGATCAACGACAAAATCAGGCTCAATCTGGATGTGAAAAACCTAACTGACGAATACTATGAGGAAGGGGCATTTGGCAACGTTTATGCCTATCCAGGGGCGCCTAGAACTGTGCAGGTAGGTATTTCATATACAATGTAATTCGATTGAATGGGCAGGAATGTTGTGAAAACTCAACACTGCTCCGCGACCGTCGAGTCTTGGCTGAACAAGTGATTTTGTTTGAGTACAAACTGGCCCATATAGGGCCGGTTTTTATTTGTTCAACAAATTAGCGATGCTGGTGACGCTCCGAGCCACAGCGGAGTGCTTTCACACAGCGGTACCGATATTGATGGAGCGGAATAGTTGACGTTACCCAATCCGCCCCCAAGATCATTAACCCAACATCTGGTTTGTGCTGACACCGTCTACCAAACGTAAAATGCCGAGCGGATTGGCGTTTTTCAATGCTTCCGGTAGCAGACTGTCTGGATAGTTCTGGAAGCAAACCGGGCGAAGGAAACGATTAATCGCGAGCGTTCCCACAGACGAGCCTCGGGCGTCAGAGGTGGCCGGGTAAGGGCCGCCATGAACCATCGCGTCGCATACCTCGACACCGGTTGGGTATCCGTTGAGCAACAGGCGACCGGCCTTCAGTTCCAGCAAAGGTATCAACTCGGYGAACGCTTCATTTAGCGCAGCCATGATTTGGTCCAGCACCTCAACCTTGGCGTCAAGCATTCCGCAGACGTGGTAAAGATCGGCCAATACGCCGAGTAATGTTTCAACATCATGCTGATAACGAACTGGTGTCAGGGTTATCGTGCCGTAAGAGTGTATTTCCATGTTCAGCTTGTCACCGCCGGTCAACCCGATAGCCGCCAGAAGATCGTCAGGCAAAGGTATGATCAGATCGCCAGTTCCATCATCAGTGTCTTGGCAGGTAACAATCCATCTGCCATTTTCAGAGAGTGGTGTCGGGTTCATTTTTTTCCCTAGGTGATCACATGACAGAGAAAATTACTGTTTCTGACCCAGTGGATTACTTGGATAGCTGGAAAATGGCAGAGGCCTTTTTGGCTGATGCGTATGAGACCGGTGACGCTGCTGGGATTACCGAGGCGATGGCGATTGTTGCTCGCGCTAAAATCCTTATCGATGAAGCTGAAGAAGCACAGAGGCCCTCGTCATGTTCGTGACGGCGTTCTTCTCGCATGCAAGGAATTCGGCCTCACCAGGCTGACTCCCAGCACTTAGGGTGCGGGAATTTCTTGCTTGGCAAAGGCATCGATACCATCGACGTTGAAAAGGCTATGGTATTTGGACGACTTCTGCAGACGTATAAGTTTGGCTCGGACCTCTCCTTTGACAGTGCTGTTGATTTTCATCTTCGGATACCTTAGCGTGTTTAATGGGATCGTAGTGAAGCAACGCCTAACTGCAAATTAGGTCACCCTGTAGTGGGTGCTAGCGAAACTCGCTGAGGGCATCGCGCTATAATTGACTATAAAGTCCTCTTTGTGCCTGTCGAAGGGTAGCCTCAATTTCAGCTGCCCCCAAGTTACATTGTGGTGAAAAGCATCGAGCAGATGCGCACCAGGAGAATCTTAGGTTCGCAAAATATCGATGGCGTTATCTCAGTCATGACTTCGTGATCGACGAGCCTCGGGATAATAGCGAAGCTCCGCCGCTGAATTTATCCATATCGTCCATTATGCGAGGATCATCAATTCAAAAAATGAAGCTTGCCGTAATGAAAATAAATCTTTCCTTTAAGGGCTAAAAATGGCCTTAAGGGCAAGAAATGTTCTCCTTACGGGTGCGAGATGAGCTTGATAAAGTTCCACCGTGGAACTTTGATCAAGACCTGCGAAATTTGGCGACCGGTTCTGGCTTCCTTGAATTTAACTGACGATCTCACTCATGGTGGATTACATGACGATGCCATTTGAACGGACCCGGTCCGTCGTACAAACTCACACTTTCCTGACGGAACTTGCTTGCGACACAGAAGTGCCTGAACGAGTTAGAAAAAACGCTCACTTCCTTTTACGCCACTTTCCTACTAAACAGGATGTTCTACAGGCCGGCCGAATTGAAGAACAAGCGAAGAAATTAGGGATAGGTACATTTGGCCCCGTTTTTAGCTCTTCAACTGAACACCATCACGACAGTCAGCTCTGACAAAGCGGTCTGCCGCCACCGCTGTGATGTGCCGTTTGCTTACTCGTGCTGAACAGTTCCACCGTGGAATTTCTGATAGCTACCGTTATCATTCCCATCAAAAGTTCCACCATGGAACTTTAGGTCAAGGGCCGCGACCCCGGCTCGTCGCGATAGCTTCATCGTCGCGGCGAACGGAGTCCCGGGTGAAGCGTACCCTTTACCTTTCCTCGTTTATTTAGCCTCTGCAAAGGAGCAGGGACAGTTTTTTCGTCCCGTGCTCCTGCCGCGTCGCAAGGCAGACAGGATGGTATGGCGGCGCCTTACGACTTTATGACCAGAAGTTCCACCGTGGAACTTTGATCAAGGTACTCACTCTTCCTCGTCAAACCAGCCATTTGGGCGGGCGGACCCTGCTAGCGGACCGGCTGGCTCTAGACTTTTTTCAGGGTGCTTTAGCATTGCCAGCAGTTTGGCATCCAGCGCATTGAGGGTTTTTTTGATCTCGGCAGGATCGGAGGGTAGATGCTCTGGGTTCTCTTCGAGGCTACTTGGCTTATCTGTCATCGTCGTTTCTCTGCGACCGCACCAGGCACTCGTTCTGAAAGTTCCACCGTGGAACTTCCATGGCTGACGGCCTTTTTTCTGAGCGAGGCGGTGGGGTGCTATTATACCCCCACTTTACCGTGGTTTCCCACGGTCACTACCCCTGAAATACTCTTCAATCTCTAGGATGTTTTGGAGTTCGGCATCGGCGAGCGGTAACCGTTAGAGCTATGGAGACCTGTGCGGTTGTAATCATCTRGAAACGCACCACCTCAATATCTGCCGCGGCGGATCACCTTCTGGCTTCGGCCTTTGCCGAAAGCATTAGACAAAGTCTGCAGCATGGAGATGTATGTTTTTCGGCTAGCTACGTCAAAATCCCATTCTCCTGCGAGAGCTCCTTTACCAGCCTCAATCTATTTGTCGCGGGTCTGGACCGAAGTAGACTCTTGTCGGATCTGATCAAGCAATGAGTCTACATCTGTATCAGGATCGAGGAGCAAAAAACTGTCAAGAAGGAGGGTAAGCGGGTGTACCCCCATTCTACCAGCAAGCTCCGCCGCCTTCTCCAGCGTGACATTTTTAAGGCCTCGCTCAAGAGTGCTTAGATATGTCCTACTGCTAACGATTCCAAAATCTTCTTGGGTCAAACCCCGACGAAGACGTGTGTTACGTAACGCGATAGCGAACGCTTCCCTCAGTTCCATTTTGCTTCACTCACAAAAGGAACGATGAAGCCTTTTTGAGCCCTATAGAGCTACAATCTATAGTGTTCATTTTGGGAGAGGTTTATGC